>JAKUSY010000304.1 GCA_022451445.1 Planctomycetota bacterium | reverse complement strand
GAAAGAGATGGGGCCGGCGCAAGCGCAGCCCCCGGAGGTGCAGGGGCCGACGAAGGAAACGCGTGGGCGGCTGGGGACAGCCGAGGCGGCTCTGAAAAAAGCGGAGGAGAGCGCCAGCAGGAACGAGGAGAACGTAGGTGAGCTTTCCCTCCGGGTCGAGAAGATATCCCGTGAGCAGGAGAACCTGGGCGGTGAGCTCAAACGCAGGGCGCTGAAGGTCCAGGCCCTGGATGAACGTCTGAAGAGCCAGGAGCGGGTCAACCTCGACATCGATCGTCGGCTGCGGGTTCTCGAGGACAAGGCCGGGTTGAAGCCGCCTATTCCGTGAGTCTGAAAAGCCGGCGGGTGTTTTCCGTGGCGGCCTCGTCGACCTCCCGGGGAGACAGGTTCATGAGTCCGGCGAGAAAGTCACATGTGAGCGTGGTATAGGCAGGCTCGTTGCGTTTTCCTCTGTGGGGGTGCGGTGGCAGGTAGGGGCTGTCGGTCTCCAGCAGCAGACGCTCGAGCGGAACCGTACCGGCGGCCTGCTGAAGGCGCTCTGCGTTCTTGTAGGTGATGTTGCCCGCGAAGGAGATGTGGAAGCCCAGGGCCAGGCCTCGTTCGGCCTCCAGGGGGCCGCCTTCGAAGCAGTGAAAGACGCCGGGTGGGACGCTGTCACGAGCCTCCAGGAGCTCCAGCAGGGTGGAGATGGCCTCGCGGCAATGAAAGATGACCGGCAGGCCGAGCTCCAGGGCCAGGTCCAGCTGGGGCTGGAGTATTGCGGACTGGGCTTCCGGGGGAACAGTGTCCCAGTAATAATCGAGGCCGATTTCTCCTACGGCGACAGTCTCCTCCGGATTCGTCTCGACGAGCTCACGGATAGCGGTGAGGGCCGCCTGTGGATCAGCTACCGGCGACTGGGGATGGCTCCCGGCGCTGGCGAAGAAGCCATCGTCTCCCCTGGCCATGCCGATGGTCTGGGAGCTTGTTTCGACATCGATACCGATGTTGATGATCGTTTCGATTCCCGCGGCCCGTGCCCGCTCGATGACAGCCTCACGGTCTTCGTCGAATTCTTCAAGGTATAGATGGGCGTGGGAGTCGATCATTTCGCCTGTTCGCAGGGAGCCGTGACCCGGTTTGATCAGGGCTCGACGGTCCAGCCCTTTCCACTCTGGTATTCGGCTCTTGCCAGCATCTCCCGCAGCGATCTGATAAACGCCAGCGCGCCCTCCCTGTCTCTGCCGGGAGGATGGAGGGCGTAGAGGCGCTTGTTCTTCTTGCGCGGAAAGAGGGCCGTCAGGGCACGCTGGAAGAGAAGCGCGTCGCCATGGTATTCCAGTGAAAGCACTAGCAGCTCGCCCAGTGGTTTTTTCAATCCACGGTTGGCCGACCAGGCGAGGTAGAAAACACGCGGCGCGATGCTGCCATCGGAATCGAGGGCGGCCAGGTCACTGGGGTCAAAGCTGTCGAGATGATCCAGCAGTGTCGCCGCGATCGCCGGGTTCTTCCCGGCTTTGCCGGCCTTTGCGATCAGCAGGCGCCGCGCCCTCTTGAGCTCGGGTTCGGAGAGGGCCCCGGTGCCGAGAAAACCCGCGAGGGCCTGGAAATGCCGATCGAGGGGAACCCGTGGCCTGTCCATCTGGGCGAGGAGTCCCTCGGCAGTTTTTTTCCGGAGGTATTTCAGCAAGATGGGTGCCCTGGCGTCGGCAACCAGGTCCTTTTCCCCTTTTATGCGTAGCTTGCAGACAACCCGCACTGTGGTCGGGACGCCGGGGGATTCCTCCAGGGAGAGATCGATAATCCAGTCATTCGCGGGGTGCAGCTGGTAGACGCGCCGCCTCCGGGAAGCCCCTGCTTCGATAGCGGGGGGGGCAGGATCTCCTCCTGTTCCCGTTCTGCGGCGCTGGAGGTCGGCCAGCAGGGCTGAGAGCTCATCCTGCGCGCCCTGGGGGGCCTCTCGCAGGGAGGTCGCGAGAGTTATATGTGTCAGGAAACCATCATCGTAGAAAAGGCAGCGGCTGGCGATGAAGGACTCGGCACGGGCCACCTCGGTTATGGAGCGGTTGCCGATCCTGAGGAAGCTTTGCCCCTCCGGGCGGCCGCCGTCGACAGGTTCGCTCTGCGCGCGCGGGGTTTCTCCACCGGAGGGAGAGCCGCAGGAACTCAGCAGGAGCAGGAGTAGAGCGGTCGCCGCGGGCAGGCGGGGGCGAAAAGGGTATCGTTCCTGGAGTGCGATCATTTTTCCCGGGTGATCGTTTGTCCTGGCGGGGGGAGGATTCCGTCCCTCGAAGCCCCGAGGTCTCAGATCGTATTCTCTTCCTGCAGGCGAACACTGTCTGCTCTGGATTTTCTGAAGTACTCGATCATCTCCAGCCGCGCCGCGGAATCTTCGTCGAGGATGAATGTGACGTCGGCGTGCATCTGCAGCGCGCTGCCGGGCCAGTAACTCGAGATGGGGCCTTCGACGCTGGCCTTGACGGCCTCGGCTTTTTTCTCGCCGTAGGCCTGCAGAAGAATGCGTTTGGCATCCAGGATGGTGGCGATGCCAAGTGTGCTGGCGACCTGGGGCTGCTCTGAAGGATCCTCGTAGAATCTCGAATTATCGCGGAGGGTTTTTTCCGTGAGGGTCTTGATGCGGGTGCGGGAGGCCAGCGACGACGTGGGCTCATTGAATCCTATGTGACCGTTCGAGCCGATTCCAAGCAGCTGGATGTCGATCCCGCCAGCCTGGCGGATTTCATCTTCGTGTCGCAGGCATTTCTCCCTCAGCCCGGGTCCCTCGCTGGGCGGGAAGTGAATATTTTCCTCCGAGATGTTGATGTCTTTGAAGAGGTGCTTGCGCATGAAGGACCTGTAGCTCTGCGGGTGGTCCGCTGCGAGGTCGCAATATTCATCGAGGTTGAATGTGCGTACCGCGGAGAAATCCACACCGCCTTCATTGTGGGCGAGGCTCAACTGCTGGTAGACGCCGATCGGTGTGGAGCCGGTGGCGAGTCCGAGGACAAGATCAGGCTTGCTCTCGAGGGCGCCGAGGATCTCTTCAGCGACGATTCCGGTGCCTTCTTCGGCGTCTTTACAGACTACGACTTGCATGGATAGTTCTCACATCTCCCGCGCGGGTTGGTGTTTTCTCTGTCATCTTCCGGGGGCGGGAGGTTCGCGTATTATGCGAACTGCGCGCCTCGCTGGCAATGCTTAAGGTCGCAGTAGCTCCGGGCGATACGACGCATCGCAACGCCGATGGAGGTTCTCAGCGTTTCTGCCAGCAGGTCGGCAGCAGGAGGATGAGGAGGCTGTAGATTTCCAGACGTCCCAGCAGCATGCAGAACGCCAGGACCAGCTTGCCAATTGGATGGACGAAGGCGTAATTATTGACCGGGCCCACGTCGCCGAGTCCCGGCCCGATTGAATTGAGCGCGCTGAGAGAGGCGGCGCCGGCGGTCTTGAGATCTATGGGTATTTCGTGGGGGAGGACGCACATGATGACCGTACAGACCACCAGGGCGAGGATATAGAGCGAGATGAACCCCATGACTCCCCAGATGATGGAGTCGTCGATGGTCTTCTTGTCGACGGAGATGGGCTTGACGAGTTTAGGTATCAGCAGGCGACCGCATTCCCTGGCCATGTGTTTGAAGAGCACCAGGATTCGGATGACCTTCAGCCCCCCGGCGGTCGATCCCGCGCAGCCGCCTATGGCCATCATGATGACTAAAAGAGATACGGAGAAGAGCGGCCATTGATCAAAATTCGCCGTTCCGAATCCCGTCGTCGTCAGGATGGCGACCACCTGGAAGCCGCCGTAGCGCAGCGAGTTGCCGAAGCCGGAGGCAACAGTTTTATAGCCGGTGGGATCCTCTATATCTGGGATGGTTGTCTGGATCGGGTCAGGTGCATACCACAGGTTGCATGCGATCAACAGGGTGGCCGCGACGAGAATCAGGAGATAAATCCGTACCTCCGTGGATTTCCAGAGACGCCCGAAGTCAAGGTTGAGGTAGACCTTGTACTGCAGGGCGAAGTTCAATCCGGCGAGAACCATGAAGAGGGTGATGATCGCCTCTACCCAGCCATTCTCATAGCCTCCGATGCTCGCGCCATTGGGGGAGAACCCCCCCGTGGCAATGGTGGCAAAGGCATGATTGACGGCTTCGAAGAGATCCAGTCCACCGGGGTACATCAACAGTATTGTCTCGAGACCCGTCAGGGAGGCATAGAGAATCCAGAGACGGCTGGCGGTTTCACGGATGCGGGGAGCGAGTTTCTCGCCGCCGGAGAGGCCGGATGATTCAGCTGAGAATAACTGCATTCCCCCCAGCGCCAGCTCGGGCAGGATGGCTACCGACAGGACGATAATTCCCATGCCGCCGATCCAGTGGCTCAAAGACCTCCACAGGAGAATGCTCCTGGGGGCCGCCTCGATATCTGTAAGAACAGTAGCTCCCGTGGTGGTGAAGCCGGAGGCTGACTCGAAAATAGCGCTGGCGAGATCCGGCGTGGCTTTCGTCAGGAGAAAGGGGATGGTCCCCCAGGCGATCATCAGGATCCAGGACAGGCCGACCAGCAGGAAGCCCTCTCTTCTCGAGAGACCTGGAAGATCCTCCAGCGCGTGATCCTTGAGGTATTTC
>JAKUSY010000303.1 GCA_022451445.1 Planctomycetota bacterium | reverse complement strand
AAACAGCCCGGAAACCAGTCCATGCCCCGTCCCTCTGAAGTAATCGACAGCGTTGACACCGACGAGGGGAAGCTTGAGCTGATCCGCCAGGCGAGCGGCCACTGGGTCATCGCTATCGATCACCGCCCCCTGATGTCGCGCTTCCTGCACCGCTCCGAGGTGGCCCTCGCCGACCTGGCCTGCTCCCCGTTGGCGGAAAAGACCTCTCCCCGGGTGCTGGTCGGCGGGCTCGGGATGGGCTATACGCTTCGCGCCGCCCTCGACCTGCTGCCGGCGGACGCGGAGGTTGTCACGGCGGAGATCAATCCCGTGGTCGCGGGGTGGTGCCGCGGCCCGATCGCCGAGCTCTCGAAAAACGCGCTCGATGACCCCCGCGTCAAGCTCGAGATCCTCGACGTCAGCATCCTCATCTCACGCGCCGCCGAGGCGCCCGATGAGGAAAAATTTGACGCCCTTGTGCTCGACCTCTACGAGGGTCCCTACCCGCCTCCGAAAGGAACCGAGGACCTCGTGTATGGACGCAAAGGCCTCCAGCGGGCCAGGCTGGCCCTGCGCCCGGGCGGCTGCATGGCCGTCTGGTCCGAGGGCCCTGTAAAAACCTTCGAAAAGCTGATGGGCGCCTGCGGCTTCCGGGCCGAGTTCCACAGGCCCAAACATAAAGGGCCGCGGCACGTGGTCTACCTCGGCTGGCCCTACACCTCCTGAGACTCCCACCTTCCCCGGGACGGTTGCGATTGACTATATGCCACGCCAGTAGGCACAATGTGGAGCTTCCACTCAACAACCCCGCCCAACAGCAAAGGAGTTCCATAATGAACAAGGTACTTCCCCTTCTCTGCCTGACAGCGCTTCTGATCCTCATCTCGTCAACAGGTCCTCTCCAGGCCGGCGAAGGCAAGCTCGAGGCGTTCCTCGGGGAACCTGCCCTCGAACTGGGCCAGGTGTTCAGGGGAGAACGCTTCCCCAACATCGTCGTCTCGATGAAAGGAACCGTGATCGCCACCTGGGGCACCAGCCACGTGCGCGCACGCCGCAGCGAAGACGGAGGGAAGACCTGGGGTGAGGAAATCGTCATCCAGAAGCCGGGCTTCCAGTGCGGCGGGGTCATCGTCGATGAGGGCTCCGGTGACATCATCGCCTTCGTGGAAGACCGCCATCCGCCGGCGCCGCTGTCGGTCTACCGAAGCCCGGACGATGGAAAGACGTGGAAGAAGATCGAGGTGAAAATCAACCCCGACTCAAAGGGCAACCAGCCCTCCATGCACATGAACGACCACGGCATCACGCTGCGCCACGGCCAGCACAAGGGGCGCCTGATTCGCCCCTCGCGCTTCTACGCCGGCCGCAACCACCGCAGCAAGTGGCCCCTGCACTATACCAATGCGGTCTACAGCGACGATGGCGGCAAGACCTGGCATACCAGCGACCCCTTCCCCGCCAACGGCACCGGCGAGGCGACCCTGGCCGAGCTCTCAGACGGAACAGTCTACTACAACTCACGCCGCCACTGGGCCAACGAGGGCGAAAACCCCCGGCGGCGCTGGACGGCCCTAAGCGATGACGGCGGCAAGACCTGGAAAGACCTCAAGATCTGCGAGGCGCTGCCCGATGGTCCGCAGAACACCAACTACGGCTGCATGGGCGGGCTGACGCGCCTGGCGGTCAAGGATCGCGACATCCTGCTCTACTCGAACTGCGACAGCCCGGGCGGACGGAAGCTGGGCACCATCTGGGCGAGCCTCGACGGCGGCAAGACCTGGCCCGTAAAGCGCCTGGTCTTCGCCGGCAGCCATGGCTACTCCTCGCTCACCTCCGGTCGTCCCGGAACGAAATCCGAGGGCTGGATCTATCTCCACTTCGAAGGTGGCCCCAAGGGAGGCTCGACCGTGGCGCGATTCAACCTGGCCTGGGTTCTCAAAGGCGAAGCAACCGGCGACGGAGCATTGCCGAAGTAGCCCGCCACTCTAAAATCCATCGAGGCCTCACCTCCCTTGAAGTAAAGTAATGTCTATGAAAACGACACGCTTGTTTACCACCCTCGCCCTGCTGGCTTGCGCGCTGCAGGGGGCTCTCCTGGCCGAAGAGAAAACCGCCGCCACGCCGGTCGACTTCGCCCGCGAGGTTCTACCGATCCTCTCCAACAAGTGTTTCGTCTGCCACGGACCGGCCTCTCCGAAGAAAGATCTCCTGCGCCTCGATTCAGCCGCCGGAGCGACGAAGGATCTCGGCGGCTACCAGGCGATCAATACTGCCGATCCCGGAAAAAGTGAAATCCTCGTCCGGCTTCATTCCTCCGACGATCCCATGCCACCTCAGAAAGCCCAGAAGCAGCTCACCGAGCGGGAGAGGACTCTCATCAGCCGATGGGTACGCCAGGGCGGAAAATACGCCGCTCACTGGGCCTTCATTCCACCCAGAAAGGAAAAGTCCGCGGGAAAAAAACCAGGCACTGGAAATGAGATCGACGCGTTCATACTTGGGCAACTTCAGGCGAAGAAACTGGGGTTCGCTCCCGAGGCCGACCGCTCCACGCTGGCCCGCCGCGCGGCGCTGGTCCTGACGGGCCTGCCGCCGGAACCGGAGCAGCTGGCGGAATTCCTCGCCGACTCGAGCGGCGGCGCCTACGAAAAACTTGTCGACCAGCTGCTCGCGACCCAACGCTACGGAGAACACCAGGCGCGCTACTGGCTCGACGCCGTGCGCTACGGTGACACCCATGGCCTGCATCTCGACAACAAGCGGGGAATCTACCCCTACCGTGACTGGGTCGTCTACGCCTTCAACTCCAACCTGCGCATGGACGAGTTCATCACCTGGCAGCTCGCCGGGGACCTCCTGCCGAGGCCCACCCTCCAGCAGCGGGTGGCTACCGGCTTTGTCCGCATGAACCCCACCACCGCCGAGGGCGGCGCTATTCCCCTGGAGTTCCAGGCCAAGAACAACTTCGACCGGACCGAGACCATGGGAACGGTCCTGCTCGGCATGACGCTCACCTGCGCGCGCTGCCACACCCATAAATACGACCCGATTCCCCAGACCGAGTACTACCAGCTCCTGGCCTTCTTCAATTCGACCGCGGAAAACTCCATGGACGGGAACTCCTACACCTACGCGCCGGTGATCAAGGCACCCTCGAACCAGCAGGCATGGATCGCCTGGAACAAGCTGAACGCCGCTGGTGAAAAACTGCTGGCCGGACTCGAGAAGGAGACCGCCACGGCGCTCGAGGCGAAGGATGCCAATAAGTGGAAGAACGGCTCCCTGAAAGGCCGTCTGCTGCTGCTGGCGGCCGGCGGGACATCCCCCGCGAAGGAAGAGGCGAAGAAGATCACCGATGCGATGGCGAAATCCGCCGGCGGCTTCACCACGACCCTCGTCGCGAAGGACCTCGGCAAGCCCCGGGTTACCAGGGTGCTGCGCCGTGGAGAATACAACCAGCCTGTTGGTGAGCCGCTGCAGCCGGGAACCCTGTCGGTCATGAGCGCATTCCCCGAGAAGGCCCCCCGCAACCGCCTGGGGCTCGCGCGCTGGCTGACCTCCCGCGACCATCCGCTTGTTTCACGAGTCCTCATCAACCGGGTCTGGCAGCGCGTCTTCGGCGATGGAATCGTGCGCACCCCGGAAGATTTCGGCGTGCAGGGCCAGCAGCCGACCCATCCGGAGCTGCTCGACTGGCTGGCGGTGGAGCTCCAGGAAAGCGGCTGGGACCTGAAGCACATGCTGCGCCTGATGGTCACCAGTCGTACCTTCCGCCAGGCATCCACCCGACGCACAGATTTCGATGACCCGGAAAACAGGCTGTTCGCCAGGGGCCCCAGCCACCGCCTTGATGCCGAGGTGCTGCGCGACATCGCCCTCTGGGCCAGCCACATGATGGCTCCGAACATGGGGGGCGAGGGCATCAAGCCCTACCAACCCGCCGGCCTGTGGAGCGCGCTGATGCATCCGGCCAGCAATACGAAAAAGTACGTCGCCGACAAGGGAGAGAAGCTCTACCGCCGCAGCCTCTACGTCTACTGGAAGCGGACCAGCCCCCATCCGATGATGACCCTCTTCGATGCTCCGAGCCGGGAGGCCAGCTGCGTGAAGCGCTCCCGGACCAATACCTCGCTCCAATCGCTCGGACTCTTCAACGAGACCCAGAGGGTGGAGATGGCCCGCAAGCTTGCCGAACGTCTCATCAAGGAAGCCGCCGATGACAAGGGGCGCCTCGATCTGCTCTTTACCCTGCTCACCTGTCGAGAGGCGAATGACAATGAACGCAAGGCCTGCCAGGGTCTGCTGGAGGCTATGCGAAATCGTTACAAAGAAGCTGAAAAAGATGCGCTCGCCCTGCTGTCGATGGGAGAGGCGGCTCGTGACAAGGAGCTCGACCCCGCCGAGCACGCGGCCTGGACCCAGGTCGCGATCACCCTCCTGGCAAGCGACCTGGCGATCCTCCTCTATTGAATGTGCGATCAGTTTTCCGAGAAATACCCATGACCAACATAAACCCCCAGCGTGAATACGACCTGATGATGACCCGGCGGCAGCTCTTCGGCCGCACAGCCCTCGGCCTTGGCACCGCCGCGATGGCGAACCTGCTCGGGCCCGAGCTCGCCGCAGAGGGCGCCCCGGCCGGGC
>JAKUSY010000302.1 GCA_022451445.1 Planctomycetota bacterium | reverse complement strand
TTCTTGCCGCTATGGGGCTTGACGCGAGTGAAGGCCTTCCAGTCCTTCTTCTCGTCATTGCCGAGGTGATATACCTCCTCGGCGATGACCGTCGCCCCTTTTGGCTGCACAGCCCCCCGCGCCTGGCGCGATGACAGGAAACGAACACCGACGGCAGCCCAGAGGCAGCAGAAAAGAAGCTGGATGCAGGCGTTCTTTTTCATGTGGAAGATGCTCCCTGGCAGGAAAACGGAGTGAACTGAAAATTATACCCGCGACCGGGGGCCGGTGCAGTTGTTCACAACAGGTTTAACGCCGCGGGGAGCCCTTTGCAGAAGGTATCTTTCCTGCCCCTGGAAAGAATAGAATAGCTCCCCGCCCCTGCGGGCTGAGTCCGAACGGTTAACAGAAAAATAACGAGGCCGAAAAAAATGCTCTCAAAAATCCGGTACTGTACCGCCGCAGCGCTCATCCTCCTGGGGCCGGCCGCCGGGGCGGCTAAAGACGTGATTCCCAATTTCATAACTCATGGGCCGATCCTCGGGCGCCTGAGCTCTGACGGTGTCGGCGTCTGGGGGCGCACATCGCGCGCGGGGGCGTTCACGGTAAGGTACGGACTCTCCGCGAACCTGCTGAACTCGACAAGCAATCCCGTCAAGACCGCGATCGAGCGCGACAATACCGGCTGGGCGCATCTCCGCGGGCTCAAGCCGGACACGAAGTACTACTACGAGCTCGTCCTCGCCGATGGAGTCGGAAAAACCGCCCGGGGAGGCTCCTTCCGCACATTGCCGAGCACGACGGACCTCAAGGACGCGAAGCTCAATCCCGGGGGGCTCTTCAATTTCAGCTTCGAGTTCGCCTGCGGGAACAACCAGAACCCGGCCCACAGCATCGGCCCATCCCTGCCCGCGTTCGCCACCATGCTCAGGGAGCTCGAGGGCAGGATCCATTTCGCCATCCTCAACGGTGACTGGCTCTATGAAAACCGGCGTGAGTATACCGTGGCTGACTGGCTGAGACAGGTCAGCGCCGATTCGAAAAATCTGCCCGCCGACCTGGCGGCGGCCCCGACCCTCGTCGGGGTCTGGGAGAACTACAAGCATTTCCTCAGCCAGGGAGCCAACCTGGCCCGCTGGCACAGCCGCATCCCATCTTTCTTCACCTACGACGACCACGAGTGCCTCAACGACATCTGGGGCGCCGGAACACCCGGGCTTCGAGATCGCAGGGCCGTGTTCCGCGACATCGGGGTCCGCGCATGGCACGACTACCTCGCCTGGAGCAACCCCTCGGAGTTCTCCCAGAGAACTCATTTCGGCCGCTGCCGCCTGGAGAAGGGCGGCGACATCCTCATCGACGAACAGGCCGACTTCACGAAAACGGATCTCACCCAGGTCAACAACCTCCACGTCCACTGGGGTACCCCCACGGCGGGAGTCAACGACAACTCCCTCGACGGGGTTGGCGGCGATCCCAACGCCGGGGTCTATGAGATCGTCGAGATCATCGACGCCCATCGCATCCGCATCAGCCCGCCGGCCGACGCCGATGGAGCCGGCTCCTATTCTCTCGGCCGGCGCTCCTATTGCCGCTTTCGCGTCGCCAACTGTGATTTCTTCCTGCTCGACACGCGCGGCCAACGCCAGATGCACGACACCCGCAACCCCGGCAAGAAGGGCCTCTCCATGCTCGGCACGGTGCAGCGCGAATGGCTCCTCCGCGAGCTCACCGCCAGCGATGCGGATTTCCACTTCGTGGTGTCCTCGGTCAACTTCATGATCCCACACGTCGGCGGCGGCAAGATCCGCGCGGGCGACAAGGATGAGGCCTGGACCGTATTTCTCGACGAGAGGGAGCAGCTCATCGAATTCTTCGATAAGCTCAAGGGGCCGGTCTTTGTTCTCACCGGAGATCTTCACAACAGCTTCGCCATCAGGATCACCGACAAGGTATGGGAGTTCGCCTCGGGGCCGCACAACTCCAACAACCACTGGGCAAGCGACGAGGGCGACCGGCCGGCGAACGGACCTTTCAAATACGGCCCGCGCGAGGTGGACATCCGCTGGTCGACCTATTACCGCTCTGACATTCCCCGCGGCAATCTCCTGCACCCGACCTATTGCGTGGTGCAGGTAAACAACGTCTTCAACAACCCCCGGAACCTCCAGGCGACCCGCTGGGTCGCCTATCCGAAACCCCAGGTCATTTTCCAGTATTACGACGGGAGAACGGGAAAGCTGCGCTACGCGGAATCCATCCTGGCTCCGTAGTGGAGTAGATCCGCATCACTCCCGCGCGCGCAGCCACCTGAGAAAGAGCTCCTGCTGGGCCTGTTGAAAACGGCCGATATCGTCGGGAGAATGGTATTCAAGCCCTTGCGGAACGCCGTGAGCGCTCCAGGCCTTCTTCGCCCGCTCGATGCATTCACCCACCGCCTGCGGATCAAGCTCACGGTCGCGCCGCGCGGCGTAGACAAGGCAGGGGCGCGGGGCGATGAGAGCGAGAACATCGTGATAGTCAAAGGGGGTTTTTTCCTCCGCCCCGTCGAACAGGCCAAGACGCGGCGCCAGGGCATGCCATTGCCACAGGCGCCTCAACCCGCCGGTGGAGACGGAGGTGTCGGAGCGCATCGGCGTGAAGCCGCCAAAGGAGGCTACTCCGGAGATGCGCTCATCCAGGGCGGCGGCATAGAGCCCGACCATCCCGCCGACACTGAACCCCAGCACGTAGACCCGGGCTGTATCCACCTTCGGCAGGACGCCCTGCGAGTCGCCCTTACCCTCGATGAGAAAATCGGCGGCGGCGCTCACATCGACAACCATCCTCCCCAGGCGTGACCAGCGCGGCGCCTGGCTGTAGAAATCACGGCCCTCCAGCAGGCGAAGCCCGAAGCCGCATTGGTCGTAGGCCAGGACGACATAGCCCGCGGCGGCGAGGCGATGGTAGACCGTGGTTCCCTGCACCCCGTAGCCTTCGTTGTAGCCACTGTGATAGGAATAAGGGTGGAGCCAGATTACCGCGGGCGCGGGCTTGTCGTTCCCGGTCTTGAAATACAGGTTTCCCCGCACCCCGGCCCCGAAGCGGACCGGCGTTCTCGAGGTTCCCCCGGCCCGCCAGCGGTCGTGGGTCATCATCGCCGACTCCTCGGGGCTTATGAAATCACGCCGCGCCGCGCCCGCAAGCCCGGCTGGCGGCTCGCCGAGCAGCCAGCGAATCCGCGCGCGCCGGTCGGCGTCATCGACCGCTTCCGGGGAAGTAAATGAATGATGCAGGTCCCTGGGAGAAGCGTTTTTCTTCCAGGCCTTCCAGTCGAAGCGATGGATCAACTCTTCGGGAAAATCCTCCTGTTTCGCGGCGCCGCGCTCGAAGCTGAGGTCGAACCAGTCCATGTTCCGGCGGCGCTGCTCCTCGGTGACCGGGCCGTGCTGCCCGGTGCGGTAGAGTATCCGCAGGTTGCCCGGCTCGCCGAGGAAGGAGTAGACCGACCGGCCCTCGAGATAGGCTCGCTCGACGGCGAAGGTCGGCTCGGAGCCATCGTTGTGCGCCGTATGAATCATGCAGCGGCGGGGGGCGATGAGCGCGTACCAGCCGTGCGCATCGATCGGCAGCTCGTGCTCGCGGCCCGTGTAGCCGCGCAGTGAGGGCCGGAACCACTCGGAAGGAAAGTCCTGCGGCGCCTCGGCGCAGGTATTTCTCGAGGTAAACCTGTAGGGGCAGGAACCCGGCGAGCCAGGACTCCTGGCCACGACGCTCGTGATCCGCTCATCGAAGGCGGCGGCGATCAGCGACTGCTTGCCGTAGCGGGAAAAGCCTATGATTGCGACCTTTCCCGGCTCGAAATGGTAGCCGCTGGCGGGGGCCAGCAGGTAATCGAGCGTCCGGCTGGCGAGCCAGGCCTTCGTCGAGATCTCGCTCCAGGTCGCATCCGGATACTCCCGGCGAAAGTCCTGCCAGACGCTGTCGTAGCGCGGAAAATCCTTCTCCCGGTGATGGCTGTCGACGCCGGGATAGAGACAGGCGATGTAGCCTCTCTCCAGCGCCAGCTCGGCCCAGCGAAGCTGGTAGTAACGCGGCTGGGTCAGCAGGATCGGAAAAGGACCCTCACCCTTCGGAATCCAGACCCTGATTTCAAAGGACGCCTTCGCCGGGGTGTCGAAGGTCAGCCTCACCCGGCGGCGAAGTGATCCATCAGCCGCCCGGCGCTCATCGAGAATCTTCGCCGACACCAGGGCGGGTATCTTTTCAGGGAAGGTGCCGATGAAATGGCGCTGCAGGAGAGCGGAGACTTCCTTTTTCCTGCGAGCCCAGTCCTCCCGCGTTCGAACGGTGCCGCCGGCGCTGAACTCGAGCAGGGGAGGCAGATCGGCGCGCGCCTCGAAAACGCCGGCATCGTCGGCCGCGAAGACGCCCGGGATCAGCAGGACGAAAAACCCACAGGCGGCGGCTCTCTTGTTCATCAGGACCGGGCTCCATTTCGTGACGGGGTCCGCATCCTACCCGAGCCCTTCTTCACAAAGAAAGGGTCCTTCCCCAGTGCGCGGTTGAAACCTCCCCCTCCTGGGCGGTAATATGCTCCGTTGCTTGAATAGCGAGTGCAAGGACTATGAAGATAATCAAGATCTCCGCGTACCAGGTCGATCTG
>JAKUSY010000301.1 GCA_022451445.1 Planctomycetota bacterium | reverse complement strand
GACCCAATCGCCGGCCGGAGGCCTGCGGCTCCGAGCTCATGGTCAAGGACATCTCGAGCGCCGTGGAGTGGGCCGTGAAAAAGAGGCCCGTGGACCGCGACCGCATCTATCTCGTCGGCACCTCGGGCGGCGGGCACGCCGCCCTGCTCCTGGCCGGGAGGCTTCCCGATCTATGGGCCGGGGTGTCCGCCTGGGTCGGCATCTCTGATCTCGCCGCCTGGCACGGCGAATGCAAGAAGGCAAAGCGCAAGTACTGGCATGACATCGAAGCCTCCTGCGGCGGTCCTCCCGGCAAGAGCCCCGCGGTCGATCGAGAGTACAGCCGACGCTCACCGTTGACGTGGCTCGGAGACTACCGGGGACCCGCGCTCGACATCAACGCGGGGATCCGGGATGGACACGCCGGCAGCGTGCCGATCAGCCATTCCCTGCTCGCCTTCAACCGGATCGCCGAAAAGAAGGACCAGGTTGCCGATGCCGACATTCTCGCCATGACGAAAACCGCTAAGGTTCCCGAACATCTGAGACGGGAGATCAAGGACTCGGCCTACGGAAAAAAGCCACCTCTCTTCAGGGCCGCATCGAAGAACGCCCGGGTGACGATCTTCGACGGCGGGCACGAGTGCGTCCCGGGTGCCGCCTTCAGCTGGCTCGCAAAGCAGCGCCGCCGGGATCCGAAGCGCTAAATCCCCGCCAGCGTCTTTAACGCCGCACGCTCCAGGCCCCATCCCCGATCCGCACCTTGACGCCTGAGATGGAGGCGGTGAAGACGCCCGAATCCGTGATGGCTGTTTTTATCCCGGCAGCGACCCGGTCTGAGGAGCTGGCGGGACCGTGTGGAACCAGCACGCTGAGGAAGCGCTCAGGCCTCCTCGCCTTGATCGGGCGGAAGCCAAAGATGGTGACATTGGGATCCGTATCCTGGGACTGGGCCTGCTTGAGCGAGCCGTATTGCAGGACCCCATCATCATGGAAAAGGAGCAGGACCCGGATGGCCTCCTTCTGCCACCAGGCCCGGTCGAGCGCAGGCGCGTCAAACCAGTTGCGCTCGCTGGTCCCTGCCGCGACGCCTGCCTCTGGAGCCAGGTGCCAGACTGGGCCAGCCTGGTAATCCTCGCCGAGCTGATTACCCGGTACGTATTCGTCAGCAATCACGAGGCATCCCTCGGCAGTCAGAACCGCCTGCCGGATCCAGCGGCTGCCTTTGCCGTAGTAGTGTTCATATCCATACTGTCCGAAGGAATCGCCAGCCTTGTTGTTCTCCGCCCTCGCCAGCCCGGCAAGATGACGAATCGATCCCCGCCGCATGAAATCGCGCTGGTCGCCCTTGCGGTCGGGATGGAGCGGATAGGGATGGCGCCTGTGCAGCGCCAGCAACAGGTCCAGGCTCTCCTCGCCGGTGCCTCCGCCCTTGAGCGAATCGCCCGAGTAGACGTTGTTGTACTTGCCCGAGGTGTGCAGAAGCTTGGCGCCGTTGAAGGAGTATTCGTAGAGGTACCCGGCCACGTTGTCGAGGTGGCCTGATTTCTCCTCGTAGAGAAAGAAGGCTGCAAAGGGTTTGTCCGCCCCGAGACCGGAGTTCAGGTAGATGCGTTCAGGGATCTTGTGCTTGAGAGGGCTGAGAAAACCGACGGTCGCGTTGCCTGTGGGCTGCTTCGGCTTGATGTCCCGCTCGATGAACCAGCCGAAGCGGCGCCTGTAAGCATCCAGGTATTCCGGCGAGGCGGCTCCCCCCGGCGAGCGCCCACCAAGGGCGACCTGCTCGGCCGCCCAGAGATACTCCGGGTCCTTATAGTGCTGCGCCAGGCGGTACCAGAAGTTCCCATCCCGGCTCGAGGTCTCGACATTGTAGTAGCCTACATTCCAGGGATCGGCGTAGACCGCCGACTGGTCCACGCGTACCGGCGCGCCGGAGTTCGGGTTCCCCCGCACCCCGCCACCGTGGATGAACGCGAGCGCCCTGCGCCCCAGGGCGTTGAGCAGGACGCTGTCACTCTCGATCCTCCCCGTCGCCTCGGCGACATCGAGCAGCCCGTGCAGGAAGATCGGCCCGTAGGGATAGTAGGTCCACTCCTTCCAGTCACCGAAGCCGGAGAGGCTGGCCCAGATGCGGTCGAGCCAGGCGCGGGCCGCCTCGGCCTGCGGCGCATCGGGGAAGAGCTTCAGCGCCAGGGCAACCCCTCCGCCGTTTCCGTAGGAGTGGTTGTTGGCGGATTGCGCGCCCTTCTTGAAATCGAGAAATCTCGGATCGAGGCTCTGGTGAACGATCTTGCGAAAGAGCTTTTCCTCCGCCGCGGTCAGCATCTTCTGCCGTGAGAGCTCCTCGTAAATTCTCATCCTCGAGGCGCCGCCCCAGCCTCCGTGGTAGCCGCCGCCGTGGAAGTCTCGCTTGAGGGTCCGGCCATCCTCTGCCTTCCTGGCCACCTTATTGCCGCTGTTGGTGGTGAAGAAGATGTAGAACATGTCTCCCTCGCCCTTCGCCTCGGCCTTGGCGTACCAGTCGAGAATCAGTCCTCGCAGAACGGCCCTCAGGATGCGCAGGGCGTTCCTGTCCTTGCGCCCGCCGTCGACGAAGCGGGCCCGCAGGCGATCCCATTGCCACCAGCTGCGCGAGAATGAATACCGCTCGTGAGCGACCAGCGACTTGCGCAGGGCCTCCTCCATCTCACCAATATTCTCTACACCTTCATAAGAGAACCTGGGATGGCCGGCCAGGAGCTCCGGGGCCTGTGAGTCCCCCGCCAACAACCGGGAGGTCAGCAAGGCTCCAAGAACTGCCAATGAGAGGAGCCGGAGCGGATATTTCATGAAGATGCGTGCTGGCTGGAGAGTTGAACAACGACTGGCGAGGCGAATCGAGCTATGCAGGTTAGCACCAGCAACCAGGTCATTCAACGACAGGAACCTTGCCACACCTTCTCCCGGGTCGAACTCTCAGTCCCGGTCGAGTTCCCATAAGAGCTGTTTTCAGAGAAATTTCGAGCCCGGGAGCAGATAGAGTTCGCATCGGGTGAGAGAGGACCCTATACTTCGCAATCCGGTCAAGACCGGACACTTCTATTTTCACGGCGCACAACAGGGCCTGGTATCAGGATCGCGCCGCAGCTTAACAGACTCTCCTTGCCCTCGACTGTTGTGGCGGCTCGGCGCAACTGTCCCAGCCCCCGGAAAATACCCGGGCGGCGATCACGGGCTTCAAGAAAGCGAGCAGATGAATTCTCCATCCGTTGAACAAGCGGCTGGATTCGATGTATTTAACCTCGATCCAGCTCTCAATAAAGCACTCCGTAAAGCCGGATATAACGAACCGCGTCCGATCCAGATGGAGGCGATCCCGTCGGTCCTAGCTGGCCGCGATGTCCTTGGACTCGCGCAGACTGGAACCGGGAAGACGGCAGCCTTCGGACTCCCTCTTCTCCAGCGTCTACTGGAAAACCCTGGACCCGGGCCCCGCGCGCTCATCCTCGCTCCAACCAGGGAGCTTGCCGTACAGATCGACAAAGAGATCAGAACCCTCGCGCGCGGAACCCGCATCAGGACCGTCACGGTTTACGGCGGCGTCTCCGACCGCGCCCAGATCCAGACGCTCAGGAAGCGGCCTGAAATCGTTGTCGGCTGCCCGGGACGTTTCCTTGATCTGCTCCAGCGCCGCGAGGTAAAGGTCGGTAAGATCGACACGCTGATCCTGGATGAAGCTGATCACATGTTCGACATGGGATTTTTGCCGGACATCCGGCGAATCACCTCCAGGTTGCCGGAAAAACGTCAGAACCTGCTATTCGCAGCAACGATGCCCAGAGATCTCCGCAAGCTCACCGGACAGATCCTCGTAGATCCCATGGTCGCGGAGCTGGCCCATTCAAAGCCCGCCGAGACCATCGCGCACGCGCTCTATCCCGTTCAGCAGAAAAGAAAGCTGGACCTGCTCGAGCATCTTCTCAAGGACCCCTCCTTCTTCTCGTCGATCGTCTTTACGCGCACCAAGCACCGGGCCACCCGCCTTGCCATGCAGCTCAAAAACCGGGGATTGAACGCCATCGCTATCCAGGGAAACATGACCCAGGGAGCGAGGGACCGAGCTATGAAGGGCTTTCGCGATTGCAGATTTGACGTCCTGGTGGCAACGGACATCGTCGCCCGCGGCATAGACGTCGAGCAGGTATCCCACGTCATCAATTACGACGTGCCCAATAACGCCGATGCCTATACTCATCGCATCGGCAGAACCGGGCGCTCCGAGAGAGAAGGCCGCGCCTATACCTTCGTATCTGAGGATGATCTTCTCACCATCGAAGACATCGAGCGGAAACTCGGTGTAGCGATCGAACGCCGTACCATCGAAGGCTTTGAAGGAATGCGAATTCCGCTCCCAACGCGGCGGCAGCGGCGTAACAGCCAGAATTCCTCCGAGCGCCGGAGTTCGAGGAATTCCGGGCGGACACGGTCCTCACGGGCGGGCTCAGGAAACCGGAGGACTGACGATTCAAGATTTGAGTCTCGAAGATCCCGCAAGCCGCGCCAGGACTCCGGGAAATCCGAAGACTCCAGGTTCGAAAATCGAAAATCCCGCAAGCCACGCCAGGGCTCCGGGAAATCCGAAGACTCCAGGTTCGAAAATCGAAAATCCCGCAAGCC
>JAKUSY010000300.1 GCA_022451445.1 Planctomycetota bacterium | reverse complement strand
CCTTCCCTGCGGCGGTGGCGGTCGGCTTTGATGGTCTCTGGCTCGGCGCGCCGCCGCACCTGCTCTACGTCCCCGATCGAAATGGGGATGACAAGGCGGATGTCGAGGATATCGAGGTTCGCCTGGCAGGCTGGGGAATTCGTGACCGCCACGAGACCCTCAACAGTTTCCACTGGGGGCCGGATGGGTGGCTCTATGGCTGCCAGGGCTTCGCGACGCCCTCGCGGGTCGGCAAGCCGGCCGGCAAGGGTAAGATCTACAGGCACAAGGATCCCTTCCCACGCAATACGGAGTTCGAGGGCAAGCCCGTTGACATCAACGGTGGGGTCTGGCGCTACCATCCGCTCAAGGACCGCTTCGAGGTGGTGGCCCACGGCTTCAGCAATCCCTGGGGCATCGACTACGATGCCAAGGGGCAGCTCTTTATCTCCGCCTGCGTGATCCCGCACCTCTGGCACGTGATTCCCGGCGGGATCTACCATCGCCAGGGCGGACGCCACTTCAACCCCTACGTCTACAGCGACATCCGCACTATCACGAATCATCGCCACCGCTCCGCTCACGGCGGGGCGCGGGTGTACCTCTCGGATGCGTTTCCCGAGAAGTACAGGAACCGTCTCTTCATGGCGAATATCCACGAACACGCGGTGCTGACCGATATCCTCGAGCCGAAGGGGTCGGGATTCATCGGCCATCATGGCGATGACTTCCTGCTTGCCAACGATGCTCGCTGGATCGGCTTCAGTGTCGAGATCGGTCCGGACGGGGGAGTCTATATCCTCGACTGGCACGATGGGGACATCTGCGGCAAGGCGGTGCTCAACAAGGACACCGGCCGCGTCTACCGGATCATGCCGGAGAAGTCCAACGCTGTGGACTGGAAGGGACGCTATGGTGACCTGAACAAGCTGGGTGACGAGGAGCTGGCCGGGCTCCAGCTCTCGAAGAGCTCCTGGCATGCCCGTCGGGCCCGGGTGATCCTGCAGAATCGCGCGGCGAAGGGAAAGGTTGCCCCAGCGGCGCTCGGAGCCCTGGGCAAGATCTACACGGATGAGCCGAATGCCGACTATCGCCTGCGCGCTCTCTGGACGCTGCACGTTACTGACGGTCTCGATGAAAATGGGCTTTTGAAGGCGACCTCTGACCAGGATCAGCATATTCGCGCCTGGGCGGTGCAGCTTCTGTGCGAGGACGGAGCTCCTTCGAAACCCGCGCAGGAGCGCTTTGCGAAGATGTCCAGGGAGGATGTTTCACCTGTGGTGAGGCTCTATCTCGCTTCGGCTCTGCAGCGTCTCGCCAAACCGGATCGCTGGACGATTGCCGCGGGGCTCTCGTCTCACGCGGGGGATGCGAATGACCACAACCTGCCCAAGATGATCTGGTATGGAATCGAGCCGGCCGTTCCGGATGATCCCGAGAAGGCCGTGGCGCTCGCCTCCGGCTCAAAGATTCCCCTGCTGACGCGCTACATCGCCCGCAGATTGACCGCGGCCAGACGCCTTGAGGCCCTTGTCGGGGCCATTGGCAAGGCGGGGGCCAGCCGCAAGGAGCTACTGCTGGGTATGCGGGACGGGCTTGACGGGCGCAACGAGGTTCCGGCGCCCGAGGGCTGGGCCTCGGTGTTTATCGAGCTCGAGGCGGCCGGGGATGAGCCAGCCTCTATCGCCAGGCAGCTCGAGCAGCGCTTTGGCGGCGACCGGGTCGTGAAGAAGATGCTCGCTACCCTGAACAATTCCCGCGCTGCTGCCGATGAGCGCATCCAGGCTCTTCGGGGGCTCGCCGGCCGCAAACGCGCCGAGCTGAGACCCCGCCTGCTTGCCCTCCTCGATGACAGGCCGCTTCGCAGCGAGGCGATTCGTTCCATGGCGGCCTTTGATGACGAGGGGCTGGGCAAGGCGCTCCTGGAGCGCTACTCGAAGCTGAGCGTTGGTGACAAGCTGGAGGCGATCCACGCTCTTGCCGCCCGGCCGGGCTACGGGGGACAGCTGACCGCCGCTATCAAGAGCGGAGCCGTGCCCCGTCGTGATGTTCCGGCCTATGTCGCGCGCCTGCTTCGGCGCGTCGTGGGCAGCGGTTTTGTAGAGGTCTGGGGGCCTGTCGACGCGCTTCCGGCGGAACAGGTCGCGGCCTTCAAGAAATACAAGGCGCTCCTGGGAGATGAGGCGCTCGCAAAGGCGAGCCCCGGCCGCGGCCGGGCGGTGTTCGAGCGGACCTGCAGCTCCTGTCACAAACTCTACGGAGCTGGAGGCCTTATCGGGCCGGACATCACCGGAGCGAATCGTACAAACATCGATTACCTGCTCGGCAACATCCTGACGCCGAGCGCCATTATCCAGGATGCCTACCGCATGCAGATGGTGCTGATGCGGGATGGAAGGCTCTATTCGGGTATCCCCGCGGTGGAGAGCGAGAGGTTGCTTGAGCTGCGCGTGGCCAACCAGGCGAAGCCGGTCGCCCTGGCGAAGTCACAGATCGCCTCTCGCGAGATCGCTCCGGTTTCGATGATGCCCGAGGGACTGCTGGCGAACCTGTCGGACGCCGAGGTGCTCGACCTGGTAGCCTACCTGAGGAAGCTGAAGCAGGTGCCCTTGCCGAAGTGATCCCCGTCTATTTCTTCCTGTGATGCTTGTGCTCGAGGTGCCCGGGAAGCTTGTAGCCACCGGCCTCCAGCGAGATGACCAGGTCGATGATCTCCTCCCGGCTCAGGGTGTTGACGAGTCCCCGGGGCATCGGCGAGAGCTTCGCGGGTATTTTTCGAAGGATGTCCTTCTTCTTGATGCGGGTGATGTTTTTCGGGCTCAGCAGGTTAGTGATGACCGCGAAAACGGTATTGGTCTCCCTGGCAACCACTCCCGTGAGGATCTTGCCGCTCTTGAGTATGAACTGGAAGGATGCGTACTTCTCTCCGATCTCGGTCGAGGGATCGATGATCTGCTGGAGGAGCTTCCGGCCCTTGTGGCGCTTGGCGACATCGGAGAGGCCGGGGCCGAGGTTGATTCCGTGCCCGGCGATAGCATGACACTGGTCGCAGCGAGCCTTCATGAAGGCCTGCATTCCTCTCATGACGGCCTTCTCATCGTGCTTGAACGAGGCTCCGGCGAAGTCCTTCAACTCCCATTCATTGACCACGGCGGGCTTGCGCGCCGCGAGCATTCCCGGCACATCGGCGAGATCGCGGGCGACCACCATGATCCCGTTCATGACGACCCAGTGGCCGGGGAAGGTGCAGACGTATGGGTAGACTCCCGGTTTTGTGGGGGCCTTGAAACGCAGGACATGGACGAGGCTCTCCCGGGTGGGACCGATCATCGGTGAGGCCTCGATGATGAGAGCCTTCCTGGATGACGGGATGAAGTCAGAGTTGGCGTTCTTGGGATCACGCGCCATTTCATTGGCGGCCATGCCGACCGCGCTCAGGGCGCCGGGCTGGACGATAACCAGGTTGTGGTCGGTTGCGTCGGGGTTGGTGAATACCAGCTTGACGGGTTGCCCGGTCTTGACCGCGAATTGCTCCACGGTGAATCGCATCACCTCCGGCTTGCAGGAAATCTTGATGAGCTTGAGGTCGCGCTGGGTGTCGAACTGGGCCTGCCTGGCGTTGACCTTCGGCTCCCGGAAGCGGCTGACGCTGCGGGCCTTCTTGATGAGCCCTGAGATGTCGTAGTCCTTATTGCTGTCGATGTGCCTGGCCAGCGTGCTGGAGCCGAGCGCGCAGCCGGCGGCGTAGGCGAGATGTCCGCCGATGGGATTCTGGAAGACATCCATAACGGAGTCGAGCGCCTCCCGGGTGCCGAGGTAGCTGGCGGCGATCACAGCCTCCATGCGTACTATGCTGTTGGTGTCATTGGCGGCCTTGTTCAGGAGCTCGAGCGCGTCGGGGAATTCTCCGTGCCAGTAGCGTAGCTGGTGAAACGCCGCGGCTCGCGCCTTGTGGTTGCCGGAGCCGAGCAGCTTGCGCAGCAGAGCCGGCCTGGTCCTGTCGATACTCCTGTAGGTCCAGACCGCCTCGAGCCGGTGGTGATCAAGACGGGAGTCGGCGGCATCGAGCCGGGAGACCCAATTGTCGAGAGCCTTCTCGACCGCTGCCGGATCCCGTTCCCTGATTTCGCGCTTGGCCCAGTACCTGTAGCGGTACTCGGGCCGCTCGAGGATCCTGACCAGGTCTTCGATGGAAGCCCCGTGAATCCTGGGGGGCTGCTGCAGTTTTTTTCCCTTTGTCGTGATGCGCCAGATCCGGCCGGAGTGTCGGTCCCGCCGCTCGTCACGCAGAGAGTATTGGGCGTGCCCCTTCACAGGGTTGTACCAGTCGGCGACGTACATCGCTCCGCGCGGGCCAAAGCGGATATCGACAGGGATGAAGCTCAGGTTGGAGGAAAAGATGATGTCGCTGACGTATTCTTCGTCATAGCCAAACTCCGTCTCCTTCCACCTGTGGAACTCGATGCGGTTGGGCGGCTTGTAGCGCGCCTTGATGGAGCCGCCCTGGAGCTCTTCGGGGAAGGTCTTGAAGTCGACGAATTCCTGGCCGCAGGTTCCCGAGTAGGCGCGGAGACCTCCCGGCTTCGGATGCTGCTTCGGATAGGCCGGGTCGAGCGAGTGAAAAGCCTGGGCGTAGATCGGGTGGCGCGCGACGTGCTGGCCCCAGTCGTCG
>JAKUSY010000030.1 GCA_022451445.1 Planctomycetota bacterium | reverse complement strand
TCGGCAAGGGAACCACAATTGAACTTCGCGATGGTCTCAGCCAATTGCTGAAAGTCCAGCACCTCCCCCAGCAGCTGTATACTGTTTCCCAGGTAAAGAAAGGACTCCTGGGGGCTCGCCCCGGGATAGACCCGGGGCTGGTAAAGTGGTGCCGGCTCAAACCTGTCTACGGGTATCATGACGGCCGTATTCTTGAAGACCTATCCTCCAGTATCCAGATCATCATGAAAAAGATCCTCGTTATCGGCGCCCATCCGGATGATTGCGACATTTTAGCGGGAGGCTGTGCGGCTCTCTGGAGTGATCGTGGCGACGAGGTCACCTTCATCTCCATGACCAACGGCAACGCCGGACATCATCGGGAAGCCCCTCCGGAGCTGGAGAGCCGGCGGCGGGACGAGGCGGCCAGGGCGGCTGAGGTGCTCGGAGTCCGCTATGAGATCCTCGACAATGATGATGGCCGTCTCGTTCCGGACCTCGAAAACCGGCTGGGGCTCATCCGCAGGATAAGAGAAATCGCTCCGGACCTGGTCCTTACCCATCGACCAAACGATTACCACCCTGACCACCGCTATACATCGATCCTCGTGCAGGATGCGGCCTACATGGTGACCGTTCCCCTTATCTGTCCCGAGGTTCCCCATCTCGAGACCAACCCGGTGATCGCCTACCTCTTCGACGAGTTCACCAGGCCCGCGGCCTTCCGGGCGGATGTGGTCGTCGACATCGACGCGGTAGCTGAGCGGAAATGGAAAGCGCTCGACTGTCACCAGTCTCAATTCTACGAATGGCTGGCCTACAATATGGGGCCGGGCGAAGACGGCGTCCCCACCGAAGCGGCTGCGAAACTTCAATGGCTGAAGGCCACCTGGAGCGAATACCTCGCGCGACCGGCGGCCTCCTGCCGCCCACTGCTGCTGGAGACCTATGGAAGCGGACGCGGCGGGGAGGTCATCTTCGCCGAGGCCTTTGAGCTCTGCGAATTCGGCAGCCAGCCTGGCCGGGATGAGCTCTGCGCCATCTTTCCGGCCTAGGCGTCAAGAACCTGGAGAGCCGGGATCTCTCAGTTTTCCATCGGGGTAATCCGGGGAGACTCGATGGAGCTCTCGAAGAGTTCCCTGTTCAACCCGTATTTTTTCAGGTAATTGGAAAGCTGCGGGCGGTGGATACCCAGCTCCCTGGCGGCATGGGTGATATTGCCGTTGGTCTTCCTGAGGGTGCTCTCGATGAGCTGACGCTCGAGCATCCTCTTAGCATCCTTGAGCTTTAAATCCTTCGCAAGCAGGAGCCGGAGATCCGTGAGCGTCTTGTGATCACATTCATCGGGAAGCAGCTTCCGGCGCAAATCGAAATAGATATCCGAGCCGAGCTGGTACCGCCGCTCGACCGGGAGCACCTCGTAGGGCACCTCCTCCGCCAACAGAAGCTGCAGCCTCTCCTGCACCCTGACGGTATATTCCTCGGCGACACCGAGATCCGTATGCCGGAAGAGCAGATAGAGCACTGGATTGCCCCAGCAGACGGTCGTCCCTTCGGCAACCGAGGCGATCTCCCTGGCGAGCTTGTCGCCGAGACCACTCTGGGTTTCCCCCACCGAATCCTCGAGCACGGGGAGGTAGAAACCCGCCAGGCAGAATGACCTGTCGTGCAGGTTGAAGAGCCTGTATTCCTCCCGCAGCCTGTCGAGGAAATAGCTGGGTGTATAGAAACCTGTCACCGGCTCGCGGATCGCCACGTCAAGCCGCCTGCGGTTCTGCAGAACGGCGGCCACCTGCAGAGCGTAGGCCTCCACAAGCAGCTGGTGCCTCTGGGTAAAAGGCCCCAGCGAGTTCAGCCGGTCGATATAGATGCTGCCGAGAACACGGCCCTCTGTCTTCAGAGGAACAACGAGGACCGACCTGTCCTGCAGAACCTTCAGGGGGCTCAATTTGCCACGAGCCTCATCCTCGCCGCCACTGCTGGATGACCCGCGGCCGCGGCGAATCGTGTCTTCAGCAAGCTGGCTGGCGGAGGAAGCCTCCGGATGCTGGGTAAAGTCTTCGCCAAAGCCCACCGAGGCGACCGTCTCGTATTGCCGATCGCTGACTGACATGATGAGCCCTCGCTCGGCCCCCGTCAGCGCCAACGCCTCATCCAGGCAACTCTGGTGGAAATCGAGCTGGTTCATCCGGGTGTTGATCAGCAAGACGCTATCAAGCAGGCTCTTGTAATCATCCGAGCCCGCGGGACGCTCCCGTAGCTCGATGTGAGAAGGGATTCTGCTTTCCGCCGTGGGATTCTTGGCTTCCGACTCCTTGTGGAAACGCGAGTAGTCCTCCATGAAGATCTTCCGCCGGGGATCATCGGAAAACCTCGACCGCAACCTATCCGGCACCTGCTCGGCGATCCTCTTGAGGATGGCATCGGCCTTGCCGTAATAGGTCGATGCCTCGGAAAACTCTCGGTCGGTGTGATGCACCTTCGCCAGGGCGTAGTACAGGTCGAAGAGCACCTTGACATCACTCAGCCTCTGGCTCAGCTCGATGGCCTTACCCAATTGCTCGCGAACCTTCTCAGGGTTTCCTCCCTTCAGGTGCCTGTGGACGTTCCCCTTGACCGTCAGGACACGCACCTGGAGATCCAGCGCCCTCACATCCTCAGCGATCACCTGCGCCCTGGAGGCGAGCTTGAGCGCCTCATTGTAAAACTCGCGGTTGAGCTTGGCCTCGGCGAGATCGAGCAACGCGCAGGCCTGGCGGATCCTGTGGCCGAGCTTCCCGTAGGAATCACCGGCCTGCTTGAGACTCTTCTCGGCAACGTTCCAGTCGAGCTGGCAGGCCTTGATATATCCATCGAGGAGCAGCCCATCGGCCGCAAACGATTTCAGCTGGAACTCGGAAGCGAGGATCAGAACCTGCTTGCAGAATTTCTCGGCCTCCTTCAGGTCCCCAATCTCGAAATACACGCGGCCCATACGCACAAAGGCGTCAGCGAGACCGCCTGTCTCGTCGGCCTCGATCTCTTTTACCTTCTTGCTGTTCTCGACCTCTTTCTGGAAATACTCGATCGCGACCTGGTAATTGCCCAGGCGGAAGCAGAGATCGCCGAGAGTTCCGAGGGTGGGATTGAGGCCCTCAAAATCACCTATCCGCAGCTTCATGTTCAGGCTGCGGCTGAGATTGTCGATCGTCTTGTGGTAGTCACCATCGCGTCGGTAGACAAGACCCAGCTGGTCATAAGACCTGCAGAGACCGGAGACATCCTGCTGACGCTGGCGCATCTCCAGGGCTTTGTAATAGTACCTCGCGGCTCGGAAATGATTTCCGCGCTCGAGATAGACCCTTCCTAGGTCATCTAGGATGCTCACCGTCAGGGAATGATGTTGCTGCTCCTCGGCGACAGCGAGACCGCGTTGAAAATTATCAAGCGCGTGAGAATAATCTCCCTTTCGGTAGAACGCTCGAGCTACCAGGCGGTAGAACATACCGAGCTCGACGCAGTCCGGCACCTTCTGCGCCAACTCAGCGCCCTTGAGCCCGTAGTTGATCGTCCGCTTCCAATCCTGCCTCTTCAGCCGGCACCGGGTCACCTCCAGCTGGACCCTGATCGATTCGATGCTCTGCTCATCGGCAATAATCTTCTGGGCCCTTGCAAGGATCTTCAGAGCCCGGCCCGGATCGATGACGGCGACCACCTGCGCCTCCAGCAGATGCAGGTTCGTCCTGATGGCGGGCTCCAGGGTCCCTGTCTCTTCCTGGTTAATTCGCTTGAGCGACTTGATGGCTCCCTCATGATCCCGCAGGGCTGCCTGAACCCTGGCCAGCCGCTCGAGAACCATAAGCCGCGCAGGCAGTTGTTCGTCATCTTCGACGGAAGCGACCATCTCAGCGAAAAGTTCCCGGGCCTTCTGAAGAGCGAAGGTCCGCTCAAAACGGTTGCCGGTCGCGATACCGAAGTCCAGGGCCGAGGCGGGATCGAAACCGCGGCTGAGATGATAATAAACCTCGTAGATCTCCTCGCCGGTGGAGATGGTTTCACCATTGCCCTCACCGAGGCGCCTGCTGTATTCCTCGCCGATGCGTTGATGGACAAGCATCTTCACCTCCGGCTCGATCGTCGCCTCCACGACCTGGGTATAATCCCACAGCCTGAAGAAATACTTGCCGGGACTCGCCAGGGCCGTGATCCCGCGCTGCTCGAGAACGCTCAGAATCTCCTCGACCCTCTCGGAGCCCCCGGCGCCCGAGAAACAGCCGAGCTTGTCCGCCGCCAGAGACGCCTCTTCCGGAGCCGCCGGAGCGCCATCCACATGCGTCAGGACATGGGAGATGAGATCGCTTCGTACAGGACGGCGGGCCAGGGAAAGAACCTGGAGTATGCGGGCCTCGACGCCCGGACCATCCTGCTTCGCGGATGAAAAGTAATCTTCGAGGCGGCGCACCAGGATCCGGTGACGGGCTGGAGAATCTTCCGCAAGGACCAGCCCACCCGCTCCGGACGTGCTGTTTACATAGTCCCTGAAGCTCTCACCGCTCCAGGAGGGCAAGTTTGATTCTCCAAGAAAGACCCCTCGAAAAAGTTCCTGCTGAAAACTCGGGAAACCCTCGGAAAGCTCGAAGACCGCATCGGCGGCATCGGCCGTGATCTCCAATTGCCGACCGGCGACCTGGACTCCCTCAACCGATTTCTCGAGGAAATGCCTCGCCTCCTTTCGATGCAGAGGACGGAGCTCGCCGTGAAAGCTGAAGTTCTCCTTACCGAGACTCTCAACGGCCTTGCCGATGTCATTATCACAATCATCAAAGGAGCGATAGTTCGCCAGCAGCATCAACCGGGACGGCCAGATCTCGGGAGACCCCTCCCCCGTGCCGGAACCCGAATTCTCTTCGCCGGCCTTACCCCTGGCAGCTTCGGTCGGATCGGCCCTGGCCACGAGTGTCCGCCAGTCCTCGGTTGCCTGCTGCGCGTCCGCGCTACCCATCGCTGAGTACTCCGCGAACAGGGCCTCGTTCCTCAGCTGCAGATTGCGCCCGATGTATCGCAGCAGCTCGACCGTGGTCCGGTCAGCCCAATGCAGGTCATGGACCATGATCAGCAGTGGTTTGTGTACTGAAACCTCGAGAAGAAATTGGGTGATTCCATCAAAGATTCGAACCTTCTCGTCTTCCCAGTTCTCTGAATTAAGAATGCTGCTCTCAGCGGGATCCCGGACATCTCCGAAAGCTTCAGGAATCAGGCTCTCGAGCGCATGACGGTAGCGCTTGATGAGCGAGGAACCCAGGCGCTGGTTGGGCAGTCCGAGACCCGCCTTCTCATCAAGATCACGCATGATCCGCCGAATCGTATGGAGAAAGGGCTTCAGCGGAATCCCCTCGACCTCGTAATTGTGTGTTTCGTAGACCGCGACGTCTTTTTCCCTGGCACGCTCCCGAAGGTGGCGAAAAATGCGCGTCTTGCCAATGCCATCCGCCCCGTGGCAGAGCATGACATAGCGGGTGCCCTCATCGATCTCCGCCACCCCGGAGGAGGCGTCCTGGGCAGATTCGCCGGGATCTTCCCCTGGCTTGTTTTCTGGAGCTTCGGCCTCGCCTTCCCCCCCCTCCGCAATTCTCGCGGGGTCCCAGCGCATCCCCTCCATGGCCGCGAACTCTTCGCTGGTAATCGGCTTCGCGAAAAACACCTTCTCGAAGAAAGCCTCGAGGGTAGCTTTTTCAGCCTCGCGAAACTGGAAGCTGGAGAGAAATGGGAATGGGCCGGTCGACGTATACCCGGTTCCTGACTTGATCAATGGATTGTCTTCCCAGTTCTTTTCTTAAACCAAGATAGTAATTGGCCTTTGAGTACCATGTCAAAAATAATCAACTGGACTCTGTATCTTGTTGACCCGCAATAACTTGACCGGCTTCGGTATCTCCTGCCGGCTGCAGGATATCCGCCAGTGTACAGGAATCGAAGGAGCCCTCCCAGGAGGCGTTGGCCTCCGCGATCAATCGACTGATCGCCGCCGCCGCCGGATCTGAAGCCTGGGACGAACCAGGGGCGCCTGTTTCCCCTGGAAACTCCGCCCCCCGCAACCCCACCGCCACCTCTCTGAGCGGGATCCTGGCTGCATCTCTCGCAAGACTGTAGCGTCTGTCGTGAGAGTCATCGCCAAGCAGCACGCCCTGCTCGACAAGTACCGCCGCCGCGCGCTCAAATCCTTCGATGTCGTCGATACCGAGATCCCGAGCTACCCTCCTGAGCGAAGGAATCCTGCCGCCACTGTTGAAAGCCGCGGCAACCCTGTAGAGAAGGTTTAAACCGAGAGCCGCCAGGGAGCGTTTCCCCTGATCGGTTTTTTCCCGGTTAGATTCCGCCAGGTCTTCCCGGTTCTGGTGAACGAAGCTGATCTGGCCCCCCCAGAGAATTACCAGCCAGGTAACGTAGAGCCAGATAAGGAACAACGGAATAGCCTTGAGATTGTCATAAAAACTCGTGACCTTGCCGACCCCCACGAGATAGTAGGAAAAACCGTACTTGGACAGCTGCCAGAGGAGCGCCGCTACCAGTCCCCCCAGGGCAGCGCTCGTAATGCGCACCTTGACCGCCGGCAGGAAAAGAAACATCAGCGTAAAAGCCAGGAAGCCGAGGAAGGTAGCGAAGGTCGCAGAATCCTGCAGGAATGACTTCAGGCCGCCGGTGGGCAACATATCCTCGGCCCAGAGTGAGGCAGCGGCCAGGAGGGGGCTCGTCGTCAGGATGACCCAGAACACCATCAGCCTCTGGAGATAATTCCTGCGCCGCTGAACCTCCCAGATATGGTTGAAGACCCGCTCCGCGGCAAAATAGATTCCCAGCGAGATCATGATCAATCCACAGAAGGCCGTAAAATTCACCAGCCCGCTGGGATCCGCCAGGGCGTCGTCCCCGATACTTTCTTTAATCACTTCGCGGAGGTTTTCCGCCAGTCCCGTATTCTCCCCCAGCAACAGCTTCGGGATCTTCTCGATGAACCACTCCTTGATGCGCCCTCCCTCTCCTCTCACATTGGCAATACTGAGGAAAAGCACCGTCAGGGGAATGAGCGAGATGATGGAAAAAAAGGTCAGGCTGGCGGCCCGCTCGAGACAGAAGTCCTTACGGAATTTCCTCACCGCCAGGTAGAGCACCTGGCCAACCTTCGTGAGAAAACCCATGAACCCGACGAGCTCTTCAGACGCCCTGGAAAACAGGATTTTCTTCAGGCGACGCAATATCCGCAGCATCAACTCGGCTCCACAGAGGTCTTCGTACTGAAAAAAGAGACCGCACCCATCGGAGGGTCGCCTCCAGACCCAGCCAGTATCCTATCATCTACCCCCAGTGGAACCGTTGGGAAAGATACGTGGCCAGACGCCCATGAAGGCCCCGGCGGCTGAAAACCCGGGAAAAAAAAATCTCCTCATCGTCCCTACTCGATGAGGAGGTGTTTGGGTCTGAAATAAACGAGGAAAAAGGAGGAACCTACCGAGTGGGGTGTGTAGGGAAGGGTAGGTTGAATCACTAATATCGAACTAACATTCGGAATTTCATACCCTCAGGGCCTTCACCTGATCTTCAAGAACAATGAAGATGATCTTCAAGAGCAATGAAGATGATCTTCAAGAGCAATGAAGACAATAAAACAGGACCACCGACCACTCTCACCAGGCCCTGGCGGCAGAAACCGCCTCTGAGGGAAACATCTCTCTTACTTCTTCTCCTCCTGCTCCGTCCGCATCCGTCGCGGACCTCTTCGTACGGGTCTATCAGCTCCTCTAAATTACGCCCGCATCTCGTTCAAAACACACCACCTTTGCGGGCCGGGTTTTTATAGTCCGCAAGTGAGGTATCTGTGCGGTTCATGTCAACAAAAAAAGACCGCCGTATCACTTATCGGACCTTATCTCCGGGTTTTTCCCACCCTGAATTGAATAATCAGCCCCAGATACCCGTCAGATCTATACGAAGCGTTTTTTTCACCGGAATTAGAGATGATGATGAGAGCCCAGCTCAGCCCCGCTACAATCAACGGCGCGTGGACACGCCAGCGCGGAATCCAGGAGGCGCCTCCAGCTGCCGAAGGGAGAATCCACCGCGACTGCGAACGGGGCGGCGCTATCGTCATCTCGATTCAACCCGCACTGAAGCGCCGGAAACAGAAATTGAGAGATTCCTCCGACAACGAAGATATTCTCAGAGTGAAGGCCTTCCTCTCCGGGGATGAAGCCGCGTTCGAGTTCCTCTTCGAAAAATACCGGCAGAGAGTCTATGGAATCGCCTTCCGCTTTGTACGCAACAGGGAGGACGCGCTCGAGGTGGCCCAGGAGGTTTTCCTGCGTGTCTACCAGGCGCTCGAGAAGTTCAAGACCGACTCCAAGTTTTTCACCTGGCTCTACCGAATCACCGTCAACCGTTCCATCGATTTCACCCGCAGCCGAAAAAGCCGGCCTCTCCACGGTATGGATGAATCCGCCATGGAAGCCCTGGGCAAACCAACCGCTCGACGAGCTCCGGACCAGGCTCCAATCGAATACGCCCAGGAACAGGAACTTCATGAGAAGCTCCGCCAAGCCGTCGCCGAGCTCTCCGACAAGCACCAGATCGTTTTCATTCTCCACACCTCCGAAGATCTCTCCTACAAGGAGATCGCCGAGGTCGTGGGCTGTAATGTCGGGACAGTGATGTCGCGACTTTTCTACGCACGAAAAAAACTGCAGGTATCACTCGCCGCCATGGGCTACAAGCTCAGTTGAAGCCCCGGCAGGCTGAACCCGAACAATCCGGAAGGAACAATGTCCCGCGAAGAATTCAGCAAATTGATCGGTCCCTATCTCGATGGAGAGCTCTCCGCCGAGGAGCGTGAGAAGGTCGAGGAATACCTTGCCGGCTCCGAGGAGTATCGCCACATGGCCTCTGAAATAGAAGGGCTCACCCGGATCGTCCGGGCGGACGCGCCGCCCGAGGTCAGCGATGAGAAATGGAAAGAGATACTCTCCTCGCTCAGGAGCGATGGCGCCACGGAACCCTTCACCGTCGTCGGCTCGAGGCGGCGCTGGCTGGCTCCGCTGGCCGGCCTGGCGGCGGTCCTCGTGATTGGGCTCTTCCTCTGGAGCGCCGGCTCCGACTCCCCCGGGGAGCCTCCCACTCCCAGGAAGGACTATGCGAGCACCGAAGATGCCGACCACGAAGACAAGGTTCGCATCGATACGGTCGAACCCGAAGAGAAAGAAAAGACTCTTCAGCCCACCGACCCTAGATTCGAAGAGGAGTGAGCTGGCGGGAGACCGTACCCGGGATCACTCAACTGGCCGTTCCCCCGCAGAGTAACAGCCAGGAGCAGAAACAGGCTCCCGAGAGGACCAGGCCCCGGGCCAGGAACCTGCGCCTCCAGACGAAGACCTCCCCCGCCGGGGCTGAGGCTGCTGGACAATCCGGCCCCCCTCTGTGTGGAATACACAAAAGCTGCGCTATCGACATTTTTTCAGGCCTCCTGGATACCCGTCCACCGTGGCCCTCTGTCTAATGGAGAATATCATCTCCCGGCAAACGCGCCACTAGCACTGAACTGACACCTTTCGTAGGCAATCAGCGCCTTTTCAGCCATTTTGGAGGTCAAGGTGGCTGGCGTGGGACCTTCGGGGCCGGCTATTTATCTTGCGTCCGATAAAAAAAACACTAAAATCCCCCGAGTACTTCCTAAGTGCTTTCAGCGTTAAGACTTTCCCGCACGTGGAGGGCAGCTCGATTCAACCGGATCGGAGTTTCCCTGGAGTTCAGTACCCGGACGGGAAAAAGAGGAGTCCACCGCTGTTTGTAACACAATTGACGGGGGAAGAGTGAACTAGCGTTCCCAACACCGGGAGAGCATGGAGGGTATCAAAAGTGAAGAGTTTTAGTTCCCGATTCATGACGCTCCGCCTGGCGGCAAGCGTCCCTGTTTTCGTCGTTCTGGCTTTCTGCCTTGGGTGCGCGGGTCCTCCAGCACAACCGCCCACTCCCTACATCAATGAAGAGCTGGGGAACTTCCCGGTCCACCCGGAATTGGAGTACAAGAAAGGTTACCGCTACGCTCCCCAAGAGCTCGCGGGGACTGATTTCAAACCTACCTGGACCGGTCATTACTGGGGACCTCGGCGGCCGGAGAACTACGTAGCCTTTTACCTTCGCGAGATGAAAGCACGGGAATGGAAGCTCCGCCGGATCATTGAAAAGATCAATGGAGACAAGATTCTCGAATTCGCGAAAGAAACAGAAGGTGCGACCATCAAGCTTCAGCGTGCCTTTAATCGTAAAACGGCGAGATTCGCCTGCTCGCTCGTAGCGGAAATAAGAACCCTGGGATTGCAGCATTTCAGCCCGGAGGAGAACTACCGTCATCTCACCGGGAGCTCCCCCGGGGCAGCCGTGGCTCCCGCGCCAGCCCCACCATCTGATAACGTCGAGAAGGCTTCTCCAATTAAGCCTGTTAAGGGCACTTTGGAGCCGGCAGACCAGAACAAGGCCCGCCAGGAGTTGATAATTGAGTAAGTCCTGACTTCGAGGGACTTGCACCTTGCGCAAAGGGCTGTAGACTGGCGGGATACGTAATTTTTGTGTCCTTACAGAATCAGGCCCTCACCACAGGACGGCCTGCTGGAGCAAAGAGCCTTGTCGAAAAAACTTACTCACAACAAAATCCATCGCGCCAACCCTACCTCCGAGGATAAATCCCAGGTTGTCAGCGCTGTTGAAGGCATCACGGCCTCCGCCAAGAGCACGGTTAAGAGAAATCGAGCGCCCCTGATCTTCCTGCTCGTCCTGTTTGTTCTCGGCGGATTGGCGGTGTGGGTCTTCCAGGAGATCAAGGCGGGCCAGGAAGACACGATACAGCAGAGGTTCTTCGATTTGACCTCGAACCCTATAGCCGACGGCCAGGAGGAAAGCCGAATCGCGAGCATGGAAGAGCTCCTGGGGGAGGTGGCGGGACAGCCGCAGGAGGAGAGCTTTTACCTCAGGATTGTCAACACGCTCATCGAGCAGGCCGACCCTGACGTGGCCAACAACGCGAGCCCCCTATCGATAACGGCCATCACTGGAACTCCTGGCGATACCAACGATGCCGGGAAACACAAGCTGCTCGAAGCGGCCGGACGCCTTGCCGGGGCGGCCAGCGGAAAATTCGCCGACCTGGCTGACTGGAATGAGAAAATCCAGGCGGTTGTCAGTGAAGAACTCGACAAGACCTGGCTCCACAAGCCCCGCTCTTATAAATTGCTTGTACCCAGGGCCGGAGCTTCCAAATAAGACCGGCGACAGGATCCGCCTTTGCCAAACCGGTAGAATCCCCCTGCGAGAGATGGCGTGAGCAGCCCAGACCAGGAACCCAGGGAGCCGAGTGAAACGCCGGCGGATACCGGCCGCCCCGGGACCGCTGACGACGAGCTCCCGCCCCTCGAGATCCACGAGCTGGTGAACGAGAGCGAAGCCCGTCGCCTCGACCAGTTCCTCGCGGAACACCTCGAGGGCCATAGCCGCAGCTACCTGCAAAAGCTCATCAGCTCAGGCTGCGTAGAGCTGGATCCGGCGCCTGCAAAACCGCTCAAGGCATCGCTCAAGCTGGCCGCGGGGACGCGGGTCAGGGTCAAGGTGCCTCCTCCCCGGAAGATCTCCCTGGAGCCGGTGGCGCTGCCCATTCAATTCCTCCACGAGGACGATCACCTGGCGGTCATCGACAAGCCCGCGGGGCTCACCGTCCACCCGGGGCCCCACCTGGAGGAGCCTACCCTGGTGAACGCTTTGCTCCACTGGATCGATGACCTCTCAGGCATCGGCGGCGTGGAGAGGCCGGGAATCGTCCATCGTCTCGACAGGGAGACATCAGGAGTCCTGATCGTCGCGAAGAACGACCTCGCCCACCAGGGACTGTCAGCTCAATTCAAAGAAAGAACCGTGAGGAAAACCTACCTGGCTGTTTCCAGGGGAGAGGTTCGCCACAGCGAGGGAACTCTCGACGGGCCGATCGAGCGCAGCCGCTCTCACAGCAAAAAAATGGTCATCGCGGCGGCCGATGAGGGACGGGAGGCACGGACCGATTACAAGGTGAAGGAAAGCTACGATGGCTACTGCCTCATCGAGTGCCATCCGCATACGGGCAGAACCCACCAGATTCGCGTTCACCTGGCATCCATCAGACTCCCCATCGCCTGTGACAAGCTCTATGGACGGGAAAAGGCCATCTACCCATCAAGCCTGCGAGGAGAAAAGAAAGAGCCCGGTGAGCTCCCGGTCATGGAGCGGCACGCGCTTCATGCGCAGAACATCCGTTTTACCCACCCCGCCACCTCCAAAGAGATGAGCTTCAGCGCCTCCCTGCCGGACGATATGGGCTCACTGCTAAAAAACCTGCGGAAATACCGCCCACGGGGCTCGATTTCCGGCGATTGAAGACGATTCTTTCTCAACCTTCCGGGGCTTTCGTGCCGATAAAACTTTGAGAGGATCACTCAATAGGCCTTTTTGGACACCGCCTGATGAAAACCTGGGTATTACTGTTTTTCTCGTCGTTCACGCTGGGCTTCTGTCTCAGCTACCTCATCAGCAACCCGCCTGAAAATTCTCCCGTCGCCATCCATCTCAATGTCACTCACGATGGCCAGGACGGCATAGCTGCCTCCATTGACGACGACGGCACCACGAGCCGGCGAACCTCATTCAGCAACCCCGGGAACAGTGCCCGGCTCCCGGTAGCCTACGCCAGCGCCCGGGAGGCGACGGAAATCCGCCGAGAGGGAAATCCGGCTTCGAGCCGCGACGGTACGTACCGGCCCGGCTTGAATACCCCCGGCACGCCGAAAGCCCCGGAGGACGGCCCGGGGAAAAGCGACGAGCTTGCCGGCCTGCTGCTCGACGCGGCGAGACATGAGCTCGATGGCCGTACGGATCAGCGGGACCTCATCCTCGCCTCGCTTTTCGAAGCCGTCATCCGCAGCAGGATCAATGAATCAGCCCGCCCCAGAAATGAAACAGCCGAGGCGCGCCCCGCCGCCCGGGAACCCGTTGAGAAAAAACAGGCTGTGAATGACCGCCCGCGGACTCTCACGACGCCCCTGCCCTCCCCACCAGGGGAACCGGCTGCGCCCGGGACCGTTGCCGGGCCGGAGGTGGCCTTGCCGCCAACACCGGCTCAAGCCTCCTCCGCGAAGGAGACCAGCGCTCCTGTGGACACGGAAGCCGCCTTCCGCATGGTATCGGTCACCTTCGCCAGTGAGATCCAGGGGCCCGGAGACTACAAGCCGCTGGGCAATAGGGTCTTCAATCCCGGCGACCACGTGCTGATCTACGGTGAATTTGAAGGCTTCGAGGAGGAGCCTCCCAGGACGAAAGAAGACCCGACCTATACACGCAGCTTCAGCGGGAGGCTGAAGCTGGTCAACGACCGGTCGGAGGTGCTCGACACCTTCACCTTCCTCAACCCCAGCCGGGTCGCCTACCGGCCGCAACAGAGAACCAGGATCGTCAACTTCTGGGCAAGGTACAGGTTTCCCGAGGACCTGCCGCCCGGGACCTACAAGGTGAATGTAGAGGGAAGTGATCTCATTGGGGGAAACGAGGCCACCGCGATCCTCGGCCTACAGGTCAGGGCCCACCCCTCCCTTCCTCCGCTGAAACCGGGGAAGCTCGACGACGCCGACCTCGAGACCCTGCCTCCCTACGAGGAGCCCGAAGCGTCCCCGGGCGTTGAGAGAAACAACACCACGGACTCGCCGTAAACGCGGCGGTCATCCACCCTAAAAGGCGGCTCCTGCCTGTACCAGGAGGGCAGGCGCAGCACCATCGTTCTTTTCTCCCGGCCCGGCTCCGGGCATAGGAGCCGCTCCGCCATGCTGAAAACCCTCTCGGCTCCCCCCTCCTGCTTGAATACCGGGAAGGGAGGATCGGCGAAGATGAGATCGTAGACCGCGTCAGCAGAATCATGGAAGCCATAGGCGTTCCCCTGCTCGACGCTCACGAAGGCATCAAAGCCCAACAGCTCGATATTCCTGCGCAGGATAGCGAGGGAGTCGGAAGAATTGTCGACAAAATGTGCCTTCCTGGCACCGCGGCTGAGCGCCTCGAGACCGAAGGCCCCAATACCGCAGAAGAGGTCCAGGACACGCGCTCCCTCCACCTCCGAAGACAGGATGTTAAAAACCGCCTCCCGGACGCTGTCGAGGGCTGGACGGACGGATGAATC
>JAKUSY010000003.1 GCA_022451445.1 Planctomycetota bacterium | reverse complement strand
GGTCAGAACCGAGACTCAGAGACACATCAACTACAGTTCCAAACTCACCGGTCGCATCGCCGAGTGACATCGACTGACCGTGCGCCCCACTCGCGCAGGCCAGAACGCAAAGCACTGGCAAGAAACCCAATAACTTACGTTTCATTTTTCCTCCTCGAGGCATTTCAGATCATTACCTACTAATTAACCCGTAAATCTCCGAGACTTGTCATGACCTGGGAAAAACAATCAGAACACGACAAAAATGGAGTTTTAAGACAACTAAAAGACACCTCCCTTTAGGGAGTAACAAAGGCGGTTTGAATTAGGTGAGTGATTTCAGACTCCGCACTGAGTGAGTGCCAATGTGAAACCGCTTCAAGTTGCTGGTTTGGATTGTTGTCAAGACCCGGCCTCATTCCCAGGCAATTCAACAGTAGGCTTTCAAATTCATGCAAGCCTAAGGCAGCAACCGATCTTCACTCTGGCAAGACCAGTACGAGCTTTATCCGGCGTGTATCCTCGTTTACGTATATTGCCCGGAAAAAGCGTTCAGATCCTATTTCCCAAACTAATGGGACCGATGATACTTCCACACTAGTGGGTAGTCAATCTCGGTTTAATAAAGAAATCATTACCCAAACCTGTACACCGAATCAGATCGAGTCGGAGCAGGCCTGACAAAATTCTCGAACTTGTACAGGAGAGAAAAGTCCCGTTCGGGTCGACTCTCCATGGAGCCACCAGGTCGCCGGCAATCCGAACGACGAGGCACCGATTTCATTCGATTAAGACCATTTCGAAATCGACGAATCAATTCTACCGCCCAGCAAAAGAAGACCTAAACCAATTCGCTGGAAATATCATATCTTGTTTTTTTAAAGTGGCTTAGAGGATCTCCTATCTGGGTGCGGACAGCTGCTTGCCCGCAAAACGGCCAGAAACCCACCCAAGTGCCCTGTAAGTGATCCAGGGCGCCCCAAGAAGGGCAGTGTAATGCCCCAGGGGCATGAGATAGGCCTCCGGAGCACCTAGCATCTGGCGAAGAGCGAGTCCCTCGTTGTAGGGAACCACCTCATCGTAGACTGAAAGGAACATCAAAACCTTCCTAGGCGAGATACCGCCAGCAAGATTCGCCGGGTTCGAAGCGAAATATTTCCTGAACTCCAGCTCAACCTCTCGACTGGACAAGCTCTCCCGTTCCATCCGACTCGAAAGATACCTCAAGACCATTGTTTCCCGGGAGGTCCGCAGGATAGCGACCAGGTCCAGCCCGCCAAGGCAGAGCACGTTCGCCTTCAGACGGGGCTCAGCCGCGATGAGAACGACATTCCTGATCGCCCCGAGGCTGACCCCGAAGGAGCCCAGGCGACCAGCATCAACCTCATCAAGAGCGGAAAACGCGGTGAGGGCGCTGATGTTGTCCCTCACCTCATGCCGCATCCGGCTCTCGAGCCCGAGAGCGTCCCTTTGGCCGGAAAGTATGGTTCGCTCCTGGTAGAGGAAGAACGCTGAGAATCCCGACCTGCAACACTCCCTGGCAATAAAACGGGAGGCCAGGTAGCCTTCTCCCTCTCCCCCAAGAATTGGCGCGATGGCGATCAGGGGAAAGCCGGCCTCCCCCGCGCCCCGCAGGGTCCTGTAGTACTCCCCCCGAACGACCCTGTAGTCACCGTCGAGGTCACAATAGACCTGGAAGTTGAACCTGTTTCTTTCCCAGGAGGAGGCGCTGTCCAACGTCTCCAGCGCCAGCGGGCCGGACGGGTAAATCGGCCGAAGCACCCTCACCTGTTCCTGCGTCGGCGCAGCCGGACGAACCAGCCCAGGCTCTACCCGATGGCCGTCGGGAATGTGTCGGCAGCCTGAAAAAACAGCCAGGAATGCGACCAGGGCATAGCGACGGTTCAAGTAGGTCTCCTCTCTTTCTGCAGTCCCGGACCTTCGCCCCTTTTTCCACAGCTGTAGCACCGGCGGAGAGCCATTGACCTAATTCTCGGGTCCCAGGCCCTCTGTGTCCACACTCACCGAGGGGATGCCCAGGGCGGAGCGGAGCCCGCCCTCAAGGGAAAGCAGGGCTTTCGGCCGAAAGGCTTACTCGGAGGATTCTTCCGCGGACGCATCATCAGCGACAGCGACCGCCTCAGCCGGCCTGTCGAGGACGAAACCGAACAGGGCCATGCTGGCTTTGTCACCCAGGCGCTTTTTGGCGGTGCGTACGATCCTGGTATAACCCCCGGGACGCTCTCTGTAGGCCGGACCGATGTCATCGAAGAGGGTCTTGACCGCATCTTCATCGTCGAGGAGCTTCAATCCCCGGCGATAATTGTGAAGCGTATTGTTCTTGGCGAGGGTGATCAGCTTCTCGGCGAACGGCTTCACGAACTTGGCCTTCTCAACCGTGGTCAGGATGTACTTGTTCTCATTGTAGGAGGATGCCGGAGTTGAGTCCGAGGATGCCGGAGTTGAGTCCGAGGATGCCGGAGTTGAGTCCGAGGATGCCGGAGCGAGTATCGATACCAGCGCAGGGACTCTCCAATGAGGCATCGCAAGAGCAATAAGAGACTCGGACGGAGCACTGCCCATCGATTGGCTCTGAGGCGCAATCTGGTTCGCAGTCTTTTTCTCTCCTCCGGCATCCTCGGACTCAACTCCGGCATCCTNNGNNNNANCTCCGGCATCCTGCGGTATAGCTCCGGCATCCTGCGGTATAGCTCCGGCATCCTGCGGTATAGCTGCCGAGATGTGCAGGCCGACTGAATCCTGGGGAACGGAGCCCGCGGGAACATCCATCCCGAGATCCATCCCGATCTCAACCAGCTTCGCCTTGATCTCATCGAGGGTAGTCTGGCCGAAGTTCCTGACCTTGAGGAGAGCCGACTCTTTCCAGGCCACCAATTGACCGACCGTACGGATCGATTCTCCATCGAGACAATTGTACGCCCTCACCCCGAGGCTCAGGGCGCTGATGGGCATCTCGAGCTTCTTACGAAGCTCATCAAAATCCGGCGACTCGACAATCTCCTCCACCACTACCTGCTCTTCAGGCTGAACGGCGACCCCGATCTCGGAGTACTGGACAAAGGGGTTGAGATGCTTGCGGAGAATCTTCGATGCCTCAACAAGAGCCATCTCCGGCCTCAGAGCGCCATTGGTCCAGATCTCCAGGACCAGGCGATCATAGTTGGTCAACTGTCCGACCCGGGTATTCTCGGTTTTATACCGAACCCGGCTGACAGGAGAGAAAGAGGAATCCATCCAGATGACCCCGATCTCATTGTCCCCATCGCGGTTCTCCGGAGCGGTATTGTAACCGCGCCCCTTGCGCGCCTTCAGATCGATGTTGAAGGGAATATCCTGGGTGAGCTTCGCGATGTGGAGCTCAGGGTTGACGATGGTAACCTCGGGGCCATGCTCAATATCCCCCGCGGTAACGTCACCCGCCTTGTCGACACGGATCTTGAGATCCACCTCGTCAACAGCGCCCTCGATCTGCATGTCCACATCTTTGAGATTCAGCACTACGACAGGAACATCCTCGTAAACGCCTGTCATGCTGGTGAATTCATGCTGAACTCCTTCTATCTTGGCGTAGACAAGCGCCGCTCCCTCGAGAGAGGAAAGGAGTATTCTTCTCAGGCTGTTGCCCACAGTAATACCGAACCCACGTTCAAACGGCTCTACGAAAAACCTGCCATAAGTGGATTCTCGAGATTCCTCTTCGCAAACAACTGAATTCGGGATCTCGAAGTCTCGCCACCGTATACGCATCTAAACTCCTCCCGGGATCTTCAACATGGAAAGCCGCTTATCAAACTCTCCGATCAAGCGCCCGGTCTTTTAATTCCGAAGAAAAAGTTCTCCCTGCCGCGCCCCGCGCTCCACAGAGTAAATCAAAAGCCCGTCAGACACGCCGCCGCTTTTTCGGACGACAACCGTTGTGCGGAAGAGGGGTGACATCTTGGATCATCTTGATGTCAAGACCCGCCGCCTGGATGGCCCGAATCGCGGATTCTCGCCCAGCCCCCGGCCCCCGAACACGAAGGTCGCCCTCTATCATACCCAGTGTCTTGACCGCGACAGCACATTGCTCAGCAGCCCGCTGAGCCGCAAAAGGCGTGCTCTTGCGACTACCTTTGTAGCCCATGGAGCCGCCTGTCTGCCAGGCCAGAGTCTGCCCGTTCTTGTCGGTAATCGTCACGAACGTGTTATTAAAGGTCGCCTTGATATGGACTATCCCTTTAACGACGTTCTTCCTGACTTTCTTCTTTGCCATTTCTCACCATTACTCATCAGAATCCGCCACCTAAGCGGCAGCGGGAAAATACCCGGCAGAATTACATCTGCTTGACGCTCTTCTTGGTCGCTACGACTTTTCGCGGCCCCTTCCTGGTCCGGGAATTCGTCTTTGTTCTCTGGCCACGAACCGGAAGGCCCCTCTTGTGACGCATTCCACGGTAGCTGTTGATCTCTTTCAAACGCGTGATGTTCTGCTGAACCTCACGGCGTAGCCGGCCCTCAATAACGTATTCATCCTCGAGAGTGGAGGCTATTCTACTGAGTTCCTCCTCAGTAAGGTCCCTCGCCTTCACCGAATGGCCAATCCCGATCTTGTTGAGCAGTTCAACCGCCAGGGTCCGACCAATGCCCTTTATATAGGTCAACGAAATACTGATGTGCTTATCAGCGGGAATATCGACTCCGGCTATCCGAGGCATAGGGCTCTCTTATCCTCTTGTAATTGAACCAGTTAACCGCCGCACTACGACTCGTGAATCCGACCTTGACGAACCCACTCCATGGAGAAAAAAACCGCCGTTGCCCGGCGAATAAAGCTCAAAGCTGGCGCTGTTTATGCCTGGGATTCGTACAAATCACCCGAACCACTCCCTTTCGGCGGATGATCTTGCAGTTCTCGCACAGTCTTTTTACAGAGACCTTGACCTTCATGCCTGTCGTTCTCCCCGCTGTCATTTGCTCAAACAACAAACCTTTAAACAGCAAGTACTTAGATCAATTTTTTAAAAAAAAAGTCAAGCCGATGAGTATAGATTACCCACCCCAAAATTTACAAAGGAAAAATCCGGATTCTTTTGAAGATTAGCTATTTTTCCACCGTTTCAACAACAAGTGAGTATTTTCGGACCTTCGGCCGTTACCGCGACCGTATGTTCAAAATGAACTGACAAGCTCCTGGCTCTTGTAACCACAGTCCAG
>JAKUSY010000299.1 GCA_022451445.1 Planctomycetota bacterium | reverse complement strand
TCGCCACCGCGAATGGCAACCGATTCATCAAAGCCGCGTTCGCGCGGTCCCGCCGTTTGGTACTGCATCCGTTTGTTTCCGCTCAGGTGCCACTTCCCGACGTGAGCCGTCCGATAACCGGCATCTTGAAACACAGCAGGCAACAACGTTTGGTTAAGGAACAGCCGGGTCTTGTCTTCACCGTAGATGTTGCCGTAGATGCCAAAGCGCTGCTGGTATTGGCCGGTCAACAAGCCCATCCGCGAGGCGACGCAGATCGGAGCCGTGACATAGGCATCGGTGAAAAGAGTGCCTTCTTTCGCGAGTCGGTCGATATTCGGAGTGGGGATTTCGGACTTTCCAAACTTCGGCAGATCGGAATAACCCATGTCATCGGACAGAATGAGAACGACGTTGGGCCTGGACGTATTCGCGGGTTCTTGCGCCTGGAGTACCCCTGTCGTCAGGACTGCGACTATAACAAATATCGCTTTTGCGCTCATTGCCGATCCTCTGTTGCGAGTTGAACCCAGCCAACAGCCTATGCGAGGCCATGGGCGGGGGCAAGGAGAGGGTGGGGGGGGTTAGATCCTGGAGAAATAACCCGAGAGAGTTCATTTTGCCTCAGGCGATGATTTCGCGGATGGGATGGCCGAAGTCCTTTTCGAGGCGCTTGTGGCCCGGGACTTCCAGCTTGTGTGGATCGATGCCCATGAGGTGATTGATCGTGGCGTGAATATCGGTCACGTAGTGGGGATCTTCAACAGCGTGGTAGCCCAGCTCATCCGTTGCTCCGTTCGTTAGGCCGCCCTTGATACCGCCGCCGGCCATCCAGACACTGAAGCCGAAGGAATGATGGTCCCGGCCATCGGCGCCCTGGGAGCCCGGGGTGCGGCCGAACTCCGTGGCAAAGACGACAATGGTGTCTTTGAGCAGGCCCCGCCGATTCAGATCTTTCAGCAAGCCCGCCGTGGGCAGGTCGACCTGCCTCGACAGCTTTGCGTGGCCCTTCTTCAATCCCGAATGATTGTCCCACGCGCCTGCGGCACCGTCGCCATGCATGATCTGGATGAAACGAACACCGCGCTCAGAAAAACGCCGCGCCGCCAGCAGCTGCTGGCCGAAGGCCCTGGTTTCCTGTTGATCGAGACCGTAGAGCTTCCGGGTTTCAGCCGATTCCTGTTTGAAGTCCAGCACCTCCGGAACGGCTGTCTGCATGCGATAGGCCAGCTCATAGGACTTGATCCTCGCCTCGATGACCGGGTCGAGCGGGTATTGTTGCGCCGCAAGACGATTGAGCTTGTTGGTCAACTCGAGATTCTTCAGTTGATCCGCGGCAGTCATGCCGCCGCCTGGCCTGGCATAATCGAGAGGATTCCGGGGATCGATCTTGAGGTGGACCGCTTCATAGGCCGGGCCGAGGTAGTGGGCATCCTTCCTGTCGAAGTAGCGCGGGCCGATGTTGATGAACTGCGGCAGGTTGGCACTGAGCGAACCCAGGCCATAGTTGATCCATGCACCGATGGTCGGAACGCGCGGATCCAGGAAGTGACGGCCGGAGTGAAACTGCACCTGGGCACCATGGTTGTTATCACTCGTCCACATGGAGCGGATGAAGGCGATCTCATCGGCGCAGCTCCCGATATGGGGAAACCAGTCACTGATCTCAATTCCCGACTGGCCATACTTCTTGAAGCCGGTCTGCAGGGGGAAGATCTTTGTGCGGGTATGGCCGTTGGCATCGCCTTTTATGGGGATGCGTAATTTTCTTATTTTTGAGGGATCCAGGACACTCATGTCCGGTGTTTCGCCAATCGGTTACCCGGCAAATTTATTGAGCGCCGCGCATGAACAGCCAGATCACCCGTTTTGCCCTGGGCGTGAAGTGGGGTTGCCCGTCCGGCAGGACCTGCTTTTCCGCGGCCATGATGCCGTTGAGCGCCAGGGTGCCAAAGCCAAGGGCTGATTGCAGGACACTCCGCCTTGAAAGCGAACAGGCCATGTCGTGGTTCATCGAATCACCAGGAAGTCGTTGAGGTTGATCAGGGCATGAATGAAATGATCGCGTTTCTTCTGCTCTTCCAGGAATGCCAGGCTTGCAGCCAGCTCGGCTGCTGCCGCTTGCCGGCCCAGGATCTTCAGAAAGGCGGCCCGGACGAAGGCCTCGGGGCTCATGCCGGGCTTGAATGTTGCCGCGATCTGCTTGGCTGCTGCAGTCGCCGTTTGACTGTTCATCATCGCCAGGGCCTGCTGGGGAACAATGCTCTCACTGCGCCGGTAGCAGGCAAACACATCGGCGTCGTCGAAGGTCGCCAGGAACTTCGAGCGCCCGTCCCTTGAATGAAAGAAATAGAGACTGCGCCGCCGGGCATTGGGTGAGGCCGTGACCGGAGGGCCACCCCGGGTCAGATCAAGCGTACCGGCAAGGTGAAGCAGGCTGTCGCGAAGGACCTGGGACTCCATCCGGCGGCTGTTCATGCGCCAGTAATGCTGATTGCCCGGATCGGCGGCGAGAGTCTTCCTGTCCGCAGCAAGATTGGAGGAGCTGCGCTGCCAGGCTTTTGATGAGAGCACCAGGCGATGCAGGCGCTTCATGTCCCAGCCGGACTCAATGAGCTCAAGGGCCAGGTAATCCAGCAGGTCCTGGTGCAAGGGCCTGGGCGCCCTCAAGCCAAAATCGCTGACCGTCTCAACCAATGGCGTTCCGAAATGCCGCAGCCAGATGTGGTTGACAGCCACCCGGGCGGCCAGGGGATGATCGCGGTGCGTCAACCAGTTCGCCAGCGCCGTTCTTCGCCCACTGCTGGTCTTCGGGTAGCCGCCGCCGGAAGGCAGGGCATCTTTATTGGAGGTCTTGACAAGAGACACCTCGCTGGCCTTCAAGGGCTTGTATTCCGGGAACCTTCCAGCCTGGAGGTCCGCCTCCAGCTTCCTGATCGTCGCCGCAGCCTTGACAGCTTTTTTCGAATCGAGGAGGTCAACTCTTGCCCGGGCCAGGCTCACCTCAATCAGCATACGGCGGGCCTCTTCCGCCGAGCCTTTCCCCCTCTTCCTGTAGTTGGCATTGTCCGCACCGATTCGCGCTTTTGCAAAAGCGTATTCCGCCCGGGCCAGGCCCAGCTTTGCTTCGGCCAGCTCGAGGACGCTGGCGGTGATCACCGGCGCCGTGGTGAGGACCGGCTTCCCCTTTTTACTGGCTTCTTTAAGGGCCACCCCGGCAGGCAGATGCCGGACCTCGATGCTGTAAAAATCGGCGATGGCGTCATAGACCAGGAGCTGCACGGCACCAGGCTGGCGCCTCGGCAGCTTGTAGGCGAAGAGGAACTCCCCATCCAGCGCGACGTTGATCAAGGTGTCGCGGACCTTCAGGTTCAGCGTGTACTCCTGGTTCAATTGGATCGGCCGCCCGACGACGGCCTTTGTGTAAACATCTTTGCCTTCAATCGTGTGGGCGAGGTGCACCTTGCTGCCACCGACACTGGTGTAGACAAAGTGGGAATTGTTCCCGCTCTCATCGACGTCAAAGCGAATCCCGGTCGATTTCCATCGCTGGCCACCGGTGGTTTGAAACTTCAGGTTGAGTTCAAAGTCCCGGGGGTGCTTTGCTTTTGAGCGCAGGTAGGACTTGTCGAGAGATGCCCTGGTCAGGGAGAGCAGGCCACCCTGGTAGCGCCAGTCACTGCCAACAAGCTCCCAGAGCTCCGGACGGCTTTTGCTGAAGTCATCGGCGAGGATCGATTCGCCAACAGCAGGCCCGGCGCCTGGCTTCCTGTCCCTGGTCCCGGCCACAGGTTTGCCGGGGCGAGGTTCCTTTTTGCTTTTCACCCGCTTTTTGTCCCGGGCTGACTTCTCGAGTTTCAGCTTCTCGAGGTGGGCCTCAGCCGCAGTGGCCTTCGCCAGCGCCTGGGCGAGGAAGCCCTCCTGCGCAAACTTCTGCAGGTCGGGACGCCAGGCCTCGATTGGAAGGGCGACCGGGCTGGGGGGCTTCCAGCCATTTTCCAGGAAGGAGGGAGGTCCCGCGCTGATGAGCCTGCCCTGATCGGCCTTACTTTCCTCGCCGCGCCTGTGCAGGTAGGTGGCGGCGCCAAGGTTGCCGTCGTAGACACGTGTCATGCCATTCTTCGCCGGGTCAGATTGACCCGGCATGACGTCGACGCGAACCTGGTGGGGCTCAAAAATGGCTCGGAACCTGTAATAGTCGACATGGCTGATGGGGTCGTATTTGTGGTCGTGGCACTTGGCGCAGTTCAGGGTCAATCCCATGAAGGCCTTGGCGGTGTGCTCAATCGTGTTGTCCAGCCAGCTCGTGCGATTGAATTTGAACCAGCTCCTGGCCAGAAAGCCGGTGGCCGCGAGTACTTTCGGATCCTTCGGTGCGATTTCATCGCCCGCGAGCATTTCGCGGACCATCCGGTCGTAGCCCTTGTTCTCGTTGAGTGAATTGACGATCCAGTCGCGCCAACGCCAGATGTGCTTCTGGCTGTCGCGAACCTCCTTGTCGAGGCCGTACCAGTCGCTGTAGCGCCAGACATCCATCCAGTGCGGGGGCCAGCGTTCACCGTACTGGGGATTGGCGAAGAGCTCGTCGACGATAGCCTCCCCCGGCCGGGCATCAGCCAACTGCTCGCGGGTGGGTGGCAGGCCGATGAGGTCGAGGTACAGGCGGCGGATGAGAATCGAGCGTTGCGCAGCCGGCTGCGCCTTCAGCCC
>JAKUSY010000298.1 GCA_022451445.1 Planctomycetota bacterium | reverse complement strand
AGGTCGTCGAGATCGCCACGATGTTGTCGGTGCTCGTGAAGATGCCCTGGGCAGCCATGGCATCGAAATCCACCAGGTCCTGGGGTATGAGAGGGATAGCGTTCGCGCGCAGGAAGTTCATGCTGATCCAGGTCGGCACGTCACTGACATTGCCGCCTGTCCAGCCGCGCGACTCGGCCGCGAGGAAATCGATTTCCCATTCATCTCCCGGACGCGGGTTTTCTTCCGCCAGGTCGTAGGGAGCCACCCAGTTTCCTTCCATGCGGGGAAATCCGCCGCCACCGCAGCCGCCATCCTGGTCGAGGAACAGCATGTTCCAGGCGTTGCTGCGAATCCAGCCATTGGGATTGACGCCCTCATCGATCGGCTCGAGCGGCGGCGGAGGGGGCGGGGGGGGCGGCAGGCCGTCGAGCGGAGAGTAGATCTGCACCTCGGCGAGGCTCAGGAAGGCTCCGGGCATCGAGATGCGGACGAACTGCCCCTCGGCCTCCACCTCCGGGAGAATGAAATTCTCCAGGCTCATGGCGTCGAGGCCGACCTCTTCAAAGACCACGTTGCGCTCGGAGTCGAGCACGGTAACCGTGAAATCGACAAGTCGTTCGCTGCAGCAATCGAGCCGGTTCCAGATCCAGATCGACCAGATTTCGTAGGTGTCCCGAAGATCGACCTCCCACCAGGAGGGTGAACCATTGGTGTGGGTGGTCGTTCCGGCACCCCATTGGCCATCGGTGTTGCCGTCGATCGCGCGCATCGGGTTGCCGCTCCATCCTTCCGAGGACTGGGTAGCGATACCACGAGGCCCGACGTTGACCGTGTCGTCATCGACTTCCTGCGCGAAGGCGACCGTGCTCCAACAGACTGCCAGGACGAACATCAACCCACTCAATATCTTGCGCATGGAGCTTCCCTACCCATTGAATTGTGATTTATTTCAAACTTGCTTTGACCACTAAACCAGAGGCTATTGTCCGCCTCAGTACCCTGAAAGCAAATTAGATTATTCACCCGCCGGCCCGGCTCTGTAGAGACGCTCCGGCCAGGCCCCGCTTCACGCCGACGCGCGTCGATCTCCAGCGTGGACCTCAAGCAACCGTAAAAAAAGAGCCCGCCGGAGGTGTTCCTCCAGGCGGGCTCTTTCATCGATCTTCGGCTTTCGCCTCCGGGGCTATTCGCAGACAGGCGAGACTGACAGGCACCCCGCGTCGTCCGCAGTCACATCCTCGCCGCAGTCACCGGCTACGTAGCCGGCACCCGACGGACTTGGAGAAACCGGAGCATCTCCGCCGCTGAAGAGCCAGCTGAAGATGATGATCGCATCAGTGATCTCGATAGCGCCGGTATCGTTGGTATCGGCCGCATCGATGCAGGCCGGGGCGTCTCCACCGCTGAAGAGATAGAGCAGTGGAATGATGCCATCGGTCAGGTTGACGGAACCATCGGAGTTTCCGTCTCCGCGCTCGAAGGTCGGCCCGGAAGGCTCCTGGCAGCTCTCCTCCTCGGAGCAGTCGGGGTCGGCACAGTCGGTGTCGCCGTCCTCGTCGTCATCGATGCCGTTGTCGCAGACCTCGTCCGGCGGCGGCGGCGGGCCGGTCGGCGTGAGGATCTCCAATTCCGCGATGCTCAGGAACGGCCCGGGCAGGGAAACGCGGACGAACTGGCCTTCGGATTCGACGTCTTCAATGGGCAGGAAGGACCCGAGGATCCGCTCATTGTTCGGCAGGAAGGTCTCCTCCCAGACCACCTCGCGCTCGAAGTCGAGAACGGTGATGGTGAAATTGGTCAGGCGCTCACTGCAGCAATCGAGCCGGTTCCAGATCCTCATATAGGATATGTAATAGGTGTCCTGGAGATCGACCTCCCACCAGGAGGGCAATCCATCGATTTGATCGGTATGCGTGATGGAGCCGCCGCCCCACTGGCCATCGGTATTGCCGTCGATCGCGCGCCCGGGAGCGCCTCCCCAACCCTCGGACGACTGGGTGGCGAAACCGTTGGGGCCGACGTTTTCATAGCCCTCATCATCCGGGGGAGGCGGCGGGCCGGCCTCGACGCAATCTTCGGGCGGATCATCGATAAACTGCCCCTCGAGCTCGCCATCTGCCCATTCTCCCGTGCCGTGGAAGATGATCCCCTCGCTGGCGTCAGTCAAGGGCTGGCCGGTCTCATCCTGCAGCCCGATCGCCATCCTCCAGCCGCCGCCGCCCTCCCAGACGTAGGCGGTGATCTTGTTGATCCCGGGCGCCAGGTCGGCGCACCGGGTCTCCTGGCACTGGACGGCGCTGCCGCGGCAGGCGCTGACCAGGGTCACGGTATAATTGTTCACGTCGACGCGAACCGAATCATCGCTGGCGGAACAGACGTAGACCCGCATCGGCTCATCGGTGGTGTTCTCGACATAGGTCGTCGAGATCGCCATGACGTTGTCGTTCGGTAACGCACCTCCGAAATTCCCGTTGGTGAGCTCGACGCACATCTGCTGGAAATCGACAAGATCTCCGCCGGCAAGACCCAGCCCGAGGTTGTCCAGGACAAAGTCCGTGGTAATCCAGATCGGGCCATCGCTGAGACCACCGTTGTTGAAGCCGCTACCGGGAGAGAGACCGAAATCGATGTCCCATTCATCTCCCGCCATCGGGTCTTCTTCCGCCAGGTCATAGGGAGCGACCCAGTTTTCGCTCATGACTCCAGGTCCCCCGCCACCGCAGCCGGCGGGGTTGAGTACGGGGAAGAGCATGTTCCAGCCCTTGGTCTGGATGAAGCCATTGGGGCTGATCGTCACCACGCCAGGCTCGAGCTGGGAGCTGGTCAGGGTGAAGTTTCCCTGCTCGGTAGCCCAGCCATGGACGAGGATATAGTAGATCTCGTCTACCTCCGACACCCAGCTGACCGTCGAATCCGTCCGAAAGGAGGCGCAGTTGTCATCGTTGGCGCCGATACAGCGGAGGTCGTCACACTCCCCTGCGAAGACGCTCAACGAGGTGTCATAGGTAGAGAGATTACCACTGCAGGTCGTGACGATTGTCTCGCCGCCATTACCGAGAAGCGTATACCAGGCGCCTGGTGAATCCCAGGGACCACAGTTGAACTCGTTGTCTTCTGTAGCGGCGGGTCCGCCGAGGGTGGACCCTTCGAAAACATCGTTACCATCTATTTCGATAGCGTCGTCACAAGTCGTCTGGGCGAACGAGCTGGAGCCGGCCCAGGACAGGAGCCCGAAGACCGCCAGCAGTACGATAAATCTCTTACACATAGGTTCACGACCTCCCGGGGGATTGATATTCCACGAAGAACTCACAGGGTCCTTCAGATGGATCCGCGGCTGAAAACGATTCATACATAAGACATCACTGCGGAATGCGGAGACCCACGGTCTTACGCATGGAGCTTCTCCGCAGAACAGAGTGATTTATTTCAATTTCCTTTGACCACTAAACGAACACCATTGTGCTCCAAGGAGCCCTGAAAGCAAATTAGATTACCCGCCCTGCCGCGCATCGCGAGCGCGCGCGGAATAGCCCGCGCGCGCCGGGAGGGGGCTCCCGGCGGGCATCGAGGAGTTCGGGAAAGGAAGGAGAACGCTCAGGGGCAGCTGTTGAAGGTCTCGCAGCCGAGCCCATCGGCCGGTTCGGCCGGGTCCGGTCCGCAGGCGCCATTGGGCTCGGGGGGAGCCCTGCCGCCGAGAAAGAGGTAGTTCAGGATGAAGATCCCATCGGTCAGCTGAAGAGACCCGTTGTTGTCGGCATCGCTGGCATCGAAGCAGCCCGGCTGCGAGCCGCCGACAAACAGGTAGTTGAGATTGAAGATAGCATCGGTGAGATTCAGAATTCCGTTGTCGTCCGAATCGCCGCGTACGAAGGTCGGGGTGGGCGGTCCCTGGCAGGCCACCTCCTCGGAGCAGTCGTCGTCGTCACAGTCGACGGCGCCGTCCTCGTCGTCATCGATGCCGTTGTCGCAGATCTCGTTCCCGCCGGGACCAGGATCACCGTCGAGATAGGCGCCGAGGAATTCAACCAGCTCGTTGCCATCACTGAGGATCGCGCCGTCGAGACGCAGTCCCAGCCGGAAATTCCAGCCGCCTCCTCCCTCCCAGACCTGTACGACAATCCTGTTGATACCGGGCTCGAGCATCGCAGGACGGGTCTCCTGGCAGTTTGCACTGGAGCCGCGACAGGCGCTGACGTTGGTGACCAGCTCCTCGTTCACGAGGACCGTGATGGAGTCATCGCTGGCGGTACAGACCTCCACCGGCAGGGGCCCCTCGGAATTGTTGATGACGTAGGTCGTCGCGATGCCCATGACGTTGTCATTCGGCACAGGAAATTGAGTGGCTCCGGACGTGCTGAGGGCGATCGCCATGCCCTGGAAATCGACGAGATCTCCGGCAGGCAGCTCGAGGTCGAATTCTTCATCAAGGAAGCTCTTGGTGACCCAGGTCGGCACCTCGGTCAGCCCGCCATTGTTGAAGTCGGTGGCCAGGCCGAGGCCGAACTCCATGTCAGGCCAGTCATCGCCTGCCTGCGGGTCTTCATCGATCAGCTCGTAGGGCTCCACCCAATTACCCGCCATGACCTCCATGCCGCCGCCACCGCAGCCCTTGGGATTGAGCAGGCTGAAGAGCATGTGCCCGCCGGCGGTCGTGATCAAGCCGAAGGGGGTGATGCCCCGGCCGCAGGGGGCCGGCGCCGCGCGC
>JAKUSY010000297.1:2105-4699 GCA_022451445.1 Planctomycetota bacterium | reverse complement strand
TTCTTCACGGGCCTCCACCACCTCGCTGGCTCCCGACTCCTCGATGATCTCTAGCAGGCGCAGACGCTCGGCCTCGACCTCCTCGGCCGGCCCCTCGAGCTCGACGATGAGAACCGCGGCGGCGCCCCGCGGATACCCGGCATCGACAGCCGCCTCGGCCGCCTCGATCGCCAGCCGGTCCATGATCTCCATCGCCCCCGGCAGAAGACCGGATGAGACCACCAGCGCGACCGCGCCCCCCGCTCCCTCGAGGCTGTCGTAGGAGGCCAGCACAGTGTGGTAGCGCTCCGGACGCGGCAGCAGCCGCAGCGTGATCTCCAGGGCGATGCCGAAGAGCCCCTCAGAGCCCACGAAAAATCCGGAGAGATCCGGCCCCACCCCCTCGCGGCTCGCCGAGCCGAGCTCCACCAGCTCCCCATCGGGGAGGACGACGCGAATCCCCAACACATGGTTGGCGGTCATGCCGTACTTCAGGCAATGCACGCCGCCGGAGTTGCAGGCGACATTGCCGCCGATGGTGCAGATCAGCTGGCTCGATGGATCCGGAGCGTAATAGAGGCCGTAGCGCTCCGCGGCCTCGGATACCTTCAGATTGACCGTCCCGGGCTCGACCACGGCGATTCTCTCGCGGGGATCCAGCCTGAGAATCCTGTTGAGACGATTGAGTCCAATGACGATCCCATCCTCAACCGGCAGCGAACCTCCCGAGAGGCTGGTTCCGCTGCCGCGGGCCATGAAGGGAATGCCGTGGTGATGACAGGCTCGCACCGTGGTGATCACCTCCTCGGCGCTCTCGGGAAGGACCACTGCCCTCGGACGGGCTTTGAAGGCGGTCAGGGCATCCGACTCATAGGGCGCCAGCTCGGCAGCGGCGGTGAGCAGGCGGCCGGGCGGATAGGTTTTCTTCAACTCTTCGAGCAATTGACTCACGAATGCGGCCTCATCCAGCGCCGAAAGGAAGCATCATAGTCCCAGCCTCACGTGTATTTGACAAGCCCTTCCCGCCCCGCGGGCTCTCTGCTACTATTCGCGGTGCGACCTCGATACCGGGAATGAGAGCGGAAAAACATGCCGACCATCGATGAAATCCAGGATCTGCTTCGAAAAGAGCCCGAAGATGTCTTTCTCAACTATTCCCTCGCCATGTTGCAGAAAAAAGAGGGCCTTGACGAAGAGGCGCTGGCGAGCTTCGACCGCTGTATCGAACTGGAGCCCGACTATATCGCCGCCTGGTTCCACAAGGGCATGTTCCTGGCGGCCCTGGGAGAGACCGAAAAAGCGAAAGCCGTTCTCGAGGCCGGGATCGAGCAGGCCCGCGGCTGCGGCGATGAGCATGCCCTCGGCGAGATGTCGGAATTCCTCGCGACCCTCCAGGCGTGAACCGCGCCCGGAAATCAGTTAGAATCTCCAGTCCTGGATCAACCGCTGAATTCGAGTGCGGGGGTGGCGGAACTGGCAGACGCGCAGGATTTAGGATCCTGTCCCGAAAGGGGTGGGGGTTCAAGTCCCCCCTCCCGCACCATTTTTTCCCCGCGGCCGGAGGCCTACCGCGCCGCGCGGCCCTTGCCCCGCTGAAGATCCTGGTAGCGCCCCGTCTCCAGGTTCTCGAAGACCTCCACCAGCCCATCGGCCCAGCGCACTCTCGCCTGCAAACCGGCGACGGGCGCCGCCGCGAGCCCGAACACGACCCGGGGATCATTAGCCACGAGGTAGCTCGCCGCGGAGCGAACCTCCGCCACGCGGGTCCGTCCGGCTGCGGTCAGCTCGACCCGGCTGCCGTAGGCATCCCGATTGCAGGGACCGCCGCCCCTGAGCGCCAGGCCAACCCAGCCTCCCCTGCCGCTCTCGATCGTATTGTTCCGGAGCAGAACCCCTTTCTGCGAAAGGTTGACAATGTAGACATCGATATCCCCATCATTGTCGTAATCCCCGAAGGCGGCTCCCCTGCCGACGAAACGCTTCGAAAACCAGGCCCCGGAGCGGGCGGAAATATCCTTGAAGCGACCCCTGCCATCATTCTCGAGTAATTGATCGGGCTGCTCGTAGCTGAGCCCCTTGCCGGGCTGGAGCTCGGCGATGAGCTGGACGATATGTCCCCTGGTGACGTAGATATCGAGGTCTCCATCGAGATCGTAGTCGAAGAGCCGCGTCCCGAAGCCCAGGGGCTTGTAGGTCGCCTCGACGAGACCCGCCTTGTAGGTACCATCGAAGAAGAAACCATCTCCCTCTCCCCTGTAGAGCGTGTCGGTCTCCTCGGCATAATTGGTCATGAAGTAGTCGATGTGCCCATCCCCATCGACATCCCCCCCATCGATCCCGATGCAGGCCTCGCTGCGCGGATGGGTATTGAGCGCGACGCCTGCCTCGAGGGCGGCGTCCTCAAAGCGTCCTCCGCCGAGATTGCGCCAGAGAAAATTCGGCACCGAGTCGTTGGCGACCAGGAAATCGACGTCTCCATCTCCATCATAATCGGTTGGAAGAACCCCGAGCCCCTTTGCCATGATGCGCCCGGTCCGGGTAGGAAGGTGAGAGGAGGCGAGTAAAAGACGGGCTCGCCCCCGCCGCGGGGCGCGGGGGGGGGCCGAGGGGCCGGC
>JAKUSY010000297.1:0-2095 GCA_022451445.1 Planctomycetota bacterium | reverse complement strand
GTGAACCAGGGTGTCGTAGATGAGGTAATTGGTGACAAAGAGATCGAGCAGTCCATCTCCATTCACATCGGCGAAGGCGGCGCTGGCGCTCCAATAGGGACACTCGACCCCGGCCTCACGCGAAATATCGGTAAAGGTTCCGTTGGCGTTGTTGCGGTAGAGCGTGTTGCGGCCGAAATTGGTGACGTAGAGATCCGCGTCTCCATCGTTGTCATAATCACCGACAGCGGCTCCCGCACCATAGCCCCGGTCGGCGACTCCCGCCTTCGCGCTTACATCAGTAAACCTGCCATCGGCTCCCTGGCGGTAGAGAACGGTCGACTGCGCGCCCGGATTACGAGCCTTACCCGGGTCTCCGTGGCCCTGGACCAGGTAAAGGTCCAGCCGCCCATCCCCATCGTAGTCAATCCAGGCGGCTCCTCCGATCATCGATTCCGGCAGCAGCTTCTTGCCCACGGCTCCGTTTACGTGCAGAAACGAGATATTTTTTTCGGCCGTTACATCTACGAAAGCATCCGCCGCAGCGCCCCCGCCGAAAGGATAGAAGACGATGGAGGCGCCGAAAAGCGCCATTGCAAGACGCGGGAGTAACGGTCTGCTCTTCACGTGAGATAAACGGGACATGTTGATGAGAGACTCTGCTTTGACTTCCGGGAACCCGGGGTCTAAATTTTCCTGTCCGGGGCGCCTGGACTGTAACCGCGCGCCCATCTAGGAGATGACCCCTTGATTCTACCAATTTCCCATCTAACTGACACCTACAGAGACCCGGTGCTGGCCATCGCCGCCGTGCTCGCGGTGCTCGTATTGGGGGGCTGCAGCGGCGAAGCGGGAGGCCCCGGAGAGGCTTCTCCCGGTGAACGAACGGACTCGAGCCCAGGGTCCCTGGAGCGTGCCAGGGAGCTGGTGGCCTCGGGCAGGGCCAGAGAAAGCATCTCTATCCTGAAAAAGCTCGGCCCGGAAGCCGGACCGCGGGCCCAGGAGATCCTCGCCCGGGCCTACCATCGTACCGAGAGATGGAACCAGTCGATTGAATCGGCCGACAAGGCTCTGCTCGAGCGGCCGAAAGATCCGGACCTGCTCTACCTGAAGGCGGATGGTCTCCGCAGCATCGAGGAGCCCCAGGCCGCCAGGAAGATACTCGAAGAGATCCTGGAACGAGCCCCGGGGCACTGGGAGGCCAGGCTGTCCCTCGCCCGGATCCTGCAGAGGATGACCAGCTCCGCGGAGGCGCTTCCCCTCTTCGAAGCCTACCTGCGGGATGCTCCCGCCGACCATCACCTCGCGGAGACGGCACGGCTCGAATACGGCAGGGCTCTGCGCTCGCTCAGGCGCCACCAGGACGCCGCGGACCAATTCGCCGGCCTGCTCGAGGAGGAACCCAGCAACAATATCTACTACTCCGAGCTCTCCAGCACACTCTACAGGATGCGGCTGCGGCCGCAGGCCAGGCTGCTGGAAGAAATCTACCGGGTATTTTCCGAGCAGGCCTTCGAGGAGCATGTCGAGAAGGGCCTGTTCGCCAGCGGCAGGGATGGCGTCGCGATGGGACAGCGCGCCTGGAATATGCGCAACCAGAAGCGTTTCCTCGAATCTTTCAACGCCTACGAGGAGGCCCTTGCGCTCAACCCCACGGACCCGAGAATCAAGATCTACTATGCCGACCTCTGCCTCAAATTCGAACGTCACGGCCAGGCATTCCAGCTCATCGACCGGGAGTTGCAAAATCCACCCGGTCCCGCGCCCCGGTCGGGACTCCTCGCCGCCCGTGGAAAAATTCTCCTCTTCGCCGAGCGTAACCAGGAGGCCGCCCAGACGCTGAAAAAAGCCACCGAGGTCCTGCGCCGGGAAGGGAACCTCGGCGGCTACGCCCGGGGACAGGCCGATGGGCTGTCCCTCTACAACAAGCTCGCTGAGGCACTGATCAACCTGGGTGACAACACCGAGGCCGGCAAGCTGCTGGCGGCGATAAGAAAATCCGCCACCGGGAATCCGAGGTATCTGTACCTCGCCGGCAAGCTTTCCCTCAAGAGCGGCAGGAACGCGCCCGCCCTGGGCTACCTCGAGCAGGCCATCCGGCTCCAGAAGGAGTCCA
>JAKUSY010000296.1 GCA_022451445.1 Planctomycetota bacterium | reverse complement strand
AGAATCTTGAAACCCTCGAAGATCGGTCCCTTTTTCGCGGCTACGCCAGTCCTCATTCGCTCGATGTCCAGGCGGCTGTGAAGCAGGCCCGGATGGATGAACGAATCCGCCGCCTGGCTGCTCGGCAAAAAGAGGATCGACAGCACGAATGCCAGAACCAGGTTTTTCATATCGCCATCACTCCCTCTGCAGACTGCCAGGCCCTTTGTCACTTACAGGTGACGGAACTGGGACCAGTCGCTTCATTCTATTTCCCGGCAGGCTTTTCGGTCCTGGTTGCCGCCGGCGTTGGAGCCAGGATACGAAAACCGGCAGGCGCGAGGACAGCCCCTGGGACAGGTTTACTGCCGGCTATGGGAAACAGCGTTTTGATTTGCCTGGCAGCCTTTTCCGGAGACATTTTCCGTACCATCACCAGGTCGAAATACATGAATTCGATCACCGCGCTTGCCGCCCAATCCACACTCGTCGTATAGCCGGAAATGGGATAGGTGGCCTGGTCACCGAGACGTTTCATCAGGCGTTCGGCCAGTTGATTCTTCATGATCAGGCAGGAGGAAAAATGGAGCAGCTTCACATTGCCCGCAGAGCGCAAGCTGTCGGCTATGGCCTCCGGCTTGATCGTACGACCGGCGACCTGGAGCCCTTCGCTGTTGCCGTGTGAAGACAGGCACACCACCACGGGTTCTGCCAGCAACGAAACTTCACGGCACCACCGCTCCAAATCCCCTGCGTTACTCAAGGCACGCCGCCGGACCTGCACTTTCGGCGTACGTTCAAAGAAAGTCTTGAGCATGTCCCCAAAGGCGTATTCCTGTTGGCCGAGGTCTTCCTCCCAGCGCGCCTCGAGAACCACCAGGTAGGTCACTCCCGGATCAGCGGAAACCCGGGTTGCGTTCCAATCTCTCCAGTTCTTGCCGCCATCAGGCCGCCATTTACCACTCAAGGCAGGAGCTCCGCCGGCTAACTCAAACCACCCCGCTCCCCTGGCCGACGGCTCCTGGTAACGAAACTCAAAGCGCCCATCCTTGACCTTGCCCTTGATCGTCGATCCTCCCTCGCCCGCGTAAATCCCCTCGATCCCGTCACCTTCGCGGACAAGTCTTAAACGCCCATAGCTGCTGCTCCAGAGACCGGCAAAACCCGATTTCGCTTCGAGCCGTTTACCCAACCAATCCAACCACAACTGATTTCCAGTCTCTCGCCATTTTCCCGCGAAGGTTTCCCCATCGGCTGCCAGTTGAAACCATCCTTCACCAGTCGTGGCGCCTTCTCGATAGGTAAACTCGAATCGCCCCTTGCGGGCCCGGCCCTGGATTGGACATGAGCTGCCAAGCATGGAATAGCTCCCGGTGACGCGATCTCCCTCTTGCTTCAATTGCATCGGGCCAAACGTTGTCTGCCACGTCCCGTTAAAACTACCCTCCGCGCCCGGGCATTGGGTACTTACCAGCAACAATACAAAGGCAACCAGGCACTTCATCAGAAATCCCCTTGGCGTGATTCGAGGGAGCGCATCCCTCATGGGTAACAGTCAAACCCAGCCACTACTCTAAGCGAGCCTGACCCCGCTGACAAGGAGAGCGGGGGCACTCACCAGGCACGGGGTCACCTCTCAGAAATGCCACTAGCCACTGGCGCTCCTTGCCGGGACGGACGACCCATCCCTTGAACAGACGAGCTATTCGTTTATCAACCAGCGACGGGAATCCTGGAGGCTCTTCAGCGAAAAACCGCCTGATCACGAGCTATTGGAGGTTCCCCATGTCGCTTTCCACGAACAGCCCGTCAGGCAGGAGCAGCTTCCCGGCAAAGATACCGGGAAGTCATTTAAATCCTCCCGGCTGCTAACTATACTGGATGCATGAAGATGAAGCTTGGCACCTCGGTCATCTTTGCCTGCCTGCAAGGGTGGTGTCATCGCATGGAGACAAACCAATGCTGACCATTACCGACCGCCAATTCGCGCAAGGCCCGTCCGGGATGGGCCGCCGCGATTTCCTGCGCATCGGCAGCCTCTGCGGCCTGTCGTTACCGGGCCTGCTGACGAACTTGTCCCAGGCCGCCACCGGGCGGGATGTATACAAAAAGAAGTCGGTCGTATTTCTGTTCCTGCAGGGTGGACCGCCACAGGTCGAGACCTTCGATCCAAAGTTCGATGTTCCTGCCAACATCCGCAGCTGCACCGGAGAGGTCCGGACCAATTTGCCGGGTGTCTGGTTCGGCGGAACCTTCCCCCAGATGGCAAAGAGGGCCGACAGGATGGCGGTGGTACGCTCCTTCGCCACCAATGATGCTTCGCACAACCATATCCCCATCCTGACCGGCCGGCATCCCTCGGGAGCGGCCATGGGCGCGCTCTGCGCCCGGGGTACCGGCACGCTGCACCCCCGGACCGGGATTCCCATGAACACGGTTATCATCCCGGAAGCGGTACAGCCCGACCTCAAGCTCGGACAACCGACCTCCACCTTCGGGCTTCCGAGGATCGAGGCCCAGGTCGCCGGGGCGGGAACCATCGGCAGCCTCTACAAGGGGTTTGTACGAAACGGCAACCCCGAGCAGCTGGGCAACTTCAATCTTAAGCTGCCCCGAGATCGCTTTGTCGATCGTTACCAATTGCTCGGAGAGCTCGATGGACTCAAGCGCAGCCTTGACCGAACCGGCGAAGTAGATGAGATCAGCCAGGTGGAACGCCAGGCCTACGACCTGTTGCTTCGCGGCGTCGCCGATGCGTTCGACCTCTCGAAGGAAGATCCGAAGACCATCGCGCGGTACGACACGAGCCACCTCTTCGACATGCGTGACTACCACGAAGGCGGCAAGTATTTCCTCTTCAACGGCAAGAAGAGGCTCGTTGACCAGCTGAGATGGAGCAACCTGCTGGGCAAGGAGATGCTGCTGGCCCGGCGCCTGTGCGAGACCGGCTGCGGGTTCGTGACTGTGGTTGATTCGAGCTGGGACTTCCACGGCAACGGCGCCAACAATCCCGGCACCATCGTCGGCATGGACACGCGCGGCGCCCAGGTAGCTCACGCGGTCTCCGCCTTCCTCGACGATCTGCAGGAACGCGGAATGAGTGATGATGTTCTCCTTGTCATCACGGGTGAGATGGGTCGTTCCCCGGTCAAGAAGAACAAGGATGCCGGCACGGACCATCACGGGGCCCTGACCCCGCTCCTCCTTGCCGGAGGAGGCCTGAAGATGGGGCAGGTCATCGGCCGCTCCGACAAAACCGGCCACCGCCCGGCCTCGACGCCCTATACCCCTGAGAATCTCCTCGCCACGATTCTCCACACCATGTTTGACGCCGGCGAGCTACGCGTCACCCCGGAGTTGCTGCCCCCCGTGCTCAGCAAGATCCTCCTCGAGGGCAAGCCGATCAAGGAGCTGTTCTAAGCCAACCTGCACCGGGGTAGCCAAAAATGTATTTTACTGGGAACTATATCCCCCGTTTACCGCCTAGTACCCTTTCGTAATCATACTTCTCCAGCCATATACAGCAAATGCATATCACGACCCTAATAGTCATAAGGAAGAAGTAAACATGAGTCCCATTAAGCGCCTCACCATCATCACTGCCTTGCTGGCGGTCACCCTGGCCCTGCCGGTTTCAGCCGGGGAGAAGACATTACCCGACCCGGACGGAAAGCCCGCTGACCTCTCCAAACCGGTCCAGGTTTATATCCTCCTGGGGCAATCCAACATGCTGGGATTCGGAAAGATCAAGCCAGGCAAGAAGCAGGACCCTGATGGTACGCTCGAACACGCGATTAAGAAGAAGAGCCTCTACCCATACCTCGTGGATGCGACGGGCAACTGGACCGAACGCAAGGATGTGCGGAATGCACGAGTGCAGGGCAGCGGCACCGGCGGCATGCGGGGCTTCAATAACGAGTGGATGACGATCAAGGGCGGAAGGATCGGGCCGGAGATCGGTATTGGCCACCATGTCGGCAACGCCGTCGCCGCCCCGGTGATGATTCTCAAGAGCTGCATCGGCAATCGTGCCCTGGGCTGGGACCTGTTGCCGCCGGGAGGCGAAGGCTTTGAGTTCACCGATGCCAAGGGTGTCACCTGGGTTCATCCCGGATATAAGGGAACGCCTGAACGTTGGGTGAAAGGCACGGAGCCGAAAAAGATCAAGTGGTACGCCGGTATGCAATACGATGGCGATATTGCCAGGGCGAAGAAGGTCCTCGCGGAACTCGACAAGTACTACCCCGGGGCCAAGAAATACGAGGTCGCCGGCTTTTTCTGGTGGCAGGGTGATAGGGACAGCCGCAGCGCCGCGCTTTCCAGCCGATACGAGAAGAACCTTGTCCATATCATCAAACAGCTTCGTAAGGACTTTAATGCGCCTAATGCAAAGTTCGTCTGTGCCTCCCTCGGCCAGACCAAGAAGGGTGCCACCAATGGCGGCGGGAAAATTCTTGATGCCATGCTTGCTGTCGACGGCAAGTCCGGCAAGTACCCGGAATTCAAGGGCAACGTTGCCTCCGTTTACACCCACCCGCTGTCCAAAGGGGGCAGCTCAGGTGGTCACTACAGCGGCAATGCCGAGACCTACATGAACGTGGGCGAAGCCATGGGCCGGGCCATGGCTGAGCTACTTGGAAAAACCAAGTGATTGATGATGAAGATATTCCTCACCATATGCACCTTGAGCTCGATGGTTTCTGCCCCGCTTTTCGCTGAAGCAAAT
>JAKUSY010000295.1 GCA_022451445.1 Planctomycetota bacterium | reverse complement strand
CACGGGGTCGCTGCCCAGCGGTGACCAGGAGAGGCTCGAGGCGACCGGGCGTTTTGTCGCCGAGCGCGGAGGAACAGTCCTGCTCAAGGGCAACCGCACCGTCGTTCATGACGGCGACCGTTTCTACGTCAACCTGAGCGGGAATCCGGGGATGGCCACCGCCGGCAGCGGCGATGTGCTCACCGGGGTCATCACCTCGCTGCTGGGGCAGGGAGTCGGCCGCTTCGAGGCCGCCCAGCTTGGAGCCTGGCTGCACGGCTTCGCCGGCGATATCGCGGCGGAATCTCTCGGACAGCCTTCCCTCACCGCCGGCGATCTAATAAACTACCTTCCCGAAGCCTTCAGACGAACCCTTGAGGAGAGGTGAAGACCGCCCCGTGGAAGTTTGACCATGTCGACAAGCGACTGCCAGCCAGCTGAATACATAACACCCGCTGAATCCGAGGTGGTCTACAACCGCCGCATCGGACCGGGCTGGTATGTCCTGCGACTGCGTGAAGAATCGATCGCCAGGCGCTCGGAGCCCGGCATGTTCGTGCAGGTGCTCTGCAGCGAGGGCGAATCCTTCGACCCCCTGCTGCGGCGCCCCTTCAGCGTCTACTCAACCGACGAGGAAAACGGCACCTACGACATCCTCTACACCACCGTCGGGCGCGGCACCCGCTGGATGGCCGCCCTCCCCGACCCCGAGACCGCCGAAGGTAACGAACCGCCCGCGCGGGTCGATGTCCTCGGGCCGCTCGGTAATACCTTCACCATGCCCAAGGGAGATGAGACGGTCTACCTCGTCGGCGGAGGCGTCGGCGTCGCGCCGCTCTACTTCCTGGCGCTGCGGCTGCTCGAGCTGCCCGACCCGCCGAACATCCACTTCTGCATGGGAGCGCGCACCGGAGAATTCCTCCAGGGCATCGCGGACTTCCGAGATCTCCCGATCCATACCCGCGTGGCGACCAACGATGGCAGCGAGGGCTTCCATGGTTTCGTCACCGATCTCTTCCTGGAGCTCTGGAAGGAAGGCAGCTCGACCGCCGGCGTCCGCGTCTACGGCTGCGGCCCGCAGGGAATGAACGAGAGCCTTCGAAACCTTTCCGTCGATAATGCCCTCAGCTGCGAGATCTGCCTCGAATCCATGATGGGCTGCGGCTTCGGCATCTGCTTCGGCTGCGTCGCTCCCATCCGCAAGGACACCGACAGCGAATTCATCAACCGCAGGATCTGCTGGGAGGGCCCGGTCTTCGACTCCAGGCTCCTCTGTCCCGGCATCGATGGTTGAATTGGAGACGATAGCGTGAGGATCGCTCATTTCAGCGACATCCACATCACGGCAGACTCGAGCGCCATCCCGTGGCGGGCGATGCTCTCCAAGCGCATCGTCGGCTGGCTCAACCTCCAACTGCTCGGCCGCAAGGGTGACTTCCGGGAGGCCGCCTCCATCACCTCCGCCCTGGTGGCGGACCTGCGGGAGCTCCAGGCCGACCACATCCTCTTCACCGGCGATCTCTCCGGCCTCGCCCTCGACAGCGAGTTCGAGGAGGCGCATCGACTGCTCGAGCCGCTGCTGGGCTCCGGCCGGATCACCGGCCTCCCCGGCAACCATGACCTCTACGTCCCGGCGGCGGCCAGGGCCGGTACCTACGACAGGTTGTTCGGAGCCTGGGAGAAGAGCGACCTCGCGGACCCGCCTCCCATCGTCCGGCTGCTCGGTGATGACGTCGCTCTCATCGCGCTGCGCGACAGCCGGCCCAACGCCTTCCACGATTCTTCCGGGCTCGTGGGCGCGGATCAGCTCGGCCGCCTGGAGAAGACCCTCTCAGATCCCGCCCTCGAAGGGCGCCGCAGGCTGCTCGCCCTCCACTACGGACCGCGCCGATGCTCGGGAGAGCCCGACAGGCGCCTTCACGGGCTTCGCGATGCCGAGGCCCTGCTCTCCATCGCCCATGAGGGCGGCATCGAGCTGGTGCTTCACGGCCACCTGCACAACCGCTTCGTCCTGCCGGCGGGAGACGGCACCCCCATCACCATCGCCAATCCCGGCTCCGCCACCCACTCGCGCTACGAGCGGGCCTATCACATCATCGAGACCGGCGCGGAAGGCATCGAGCTCTCGGCCAGGCGCTACGACCCGGACGCCGGCGCCTTCGCGGCCTGGGAAGACGCGCCCGGCTCAGGCGCCCTTCCGCCACCAGCTTGAGGAGCCCGCCGCCAACTGGAGCTTCCCTCACCCCCGCGGGGGTGCTAACCTCCTTTTTCAGGCCCGCAAACGCATCGTTCAGGCCTTCAACCCCGCTGGGAACAATAAGATGAAAATGACACGAACCGGGACCCTGCTGTTGCTGGCGGCCCTCGCAGCCACGACCGCCTGCCCCGCCGAGAACCGCTTCTTCTTCAGCGCCGAGAACGTCCTGAGCGAATCGACCGCCAATACGGTCACGGTGCTCTGCGACAACGACGAGGTGGCGCTCGGCTTCTCCTTCTCCATCCGCTACAACCCCGTGGCCCTCGAGGTCACAGCCCTCACCAACGAGGGCACCGAAGCTGCCGGGGCCGACTACTTCAGCGGCCGCATCGACCGGGAGAACGGCAGCATCGGCTACGGCTGCGTCTACGACACGGGGGGGATCTTCGATGAAAAACGCCTGGCGGCCGGAACGGGACAGCGAATCGGCATCATCAGCTTCAACAGTCTCCTGGCCGAAGCCTCGGAGCAGACCCTTCAATTCCAGGACATCGCCTTCCCGCCCAACATCCGCGTCCCGGTTCGCAATGTCCTCACCGATGGGGATGGGCGCTCCATAGTCCCCGCCCTCGAAGACGGCCGCGTCACGATCATAACCGCGGCCCCGGAGATCACCGGGATCACCGACGGCAGCGGCGAGGCCGGCCAGGTGTTCCAGGTCAGCGGACTGCATTTCGGCCAGCCCGGGCTCGCGGTAACGGTCTGCGGCGCCGAGGCCGGGTTCAGCCTCAGGGCCGACGGCGAAACCATCGACGTCACCGCCCCCGGCTGCGAAGGCGATGGCTGCGTCGCGGTGGTCGTCACCACCGCGAGGGGAAGCACCGAGGTGAGCGACGGCTTCTGCTACGTCCCCCCCGAACCCGGGGAGATCTTCCTGCGAGGAGATGCCGACAGTGATCTGAGCGTCGAGCTCACCGACGCGATCCTCGTCCTCAACTACCTTTTCCTCGCCGGCCGGGCGCCCGCCTGTATAGACTCGGCCGATATCGATGACAACTCGGCGGTTGATCTCAGCGACGCGATCTACGTGCTCAACTACCTCTTCCTCGGCGGACGCCTTCCGCCCGCGCCCTTCCCCGGATGCGGCGAGGACTCCTCCGCCGACGAGCTCACCTGCGAATCGTACCCGGACTGTCCCTGAGCCGCCGCTCAGCTCTTTCGCGCTCGCGGCATCCAGGCATCGGAACTCTTGCGCCAGGCCCTCAGCCTGCTGAGAAGGTTCGAGGCCGTCTCCGGCAGCTTGGCCGCGTGGTTCTTCTTTTCTCCGATGTCGTTCTCGAGGTCGTAGAGTTCGACCGAGCCATCGTCATACCACTCGATGAGCTTGTATTTTCCGGCGCGGACAGCGCCGCCGAGCCGGTTCTTCATATGCCACGAAAAATTGGGGAAGTGAAAATAGAGAGGCCTCTCCTTGAAACCCTTCTTCTCCTCGAGAAGAGGCAGCAGGCTCTCCCCGTCGGGAGCCTCTCCAGCCGCCCGCGCCAGGCCGAGCGCCTCGAGGATGGTCGGGTAGTAGTCCATGCTGATGACCGGCGTGTCGCAGACGCTGCCTGCCCTCACCCTGCCGGGCCAGCGCACCATCAGCGGCACCCGGATGCCTCCCTCGTAGAGATAGCCCTTGCCCTCGCGAAGGGGTTCGCAGCCCGCGACCCCGAGGAAGGGCCCGTTGTCGGAGGTGAGCATGACCAGGGTGTCCTTCTCGAGTCCCAGCTTCTTCAGCTCGCCGAAGAGCCTGCCGAAGGCCGTGTCCATCGCCTCGATCATGGCGGCGTAGACATGGTGGCGCATCCAGGCGCCCTTGCGCTTTGAATACTTCTCGATCAGCTCCGGCGGCGCCTCGACCGGCCAGTGAACCGTGTAGGGCCAGAGGTTGACGAAGAAGGGCTTCTCCCTGTTCTCGCGGATAAAGGAAATGGCCTCATCGACGAGCCGGTCGGGAAGGTATTCGCCCTTCTTTCTCGGCGGCAGGGTGTGAATCCTGTAGGGATCGAAATAGGTCGGCGGCCCTCCGTAGGCGCAGCCCCCGATGTTGATGTGAAAACCCTGCGCCTCGGGGTAGAACTCGACGTTGCCCTTGCCATTGGCTCCGCGCCTCGAGTCCCCTGCCAGGTGCCACTTGCCGAGGAAGGCGTGGCGGTAGCCGGCGGCGCCGAGACGCTCGGCGATGGTCAGGTGCTCGAGGGGAAGATCGATGAGGGTCTTCGCCGGCAGGAACTTCGAGGCCTCGGGAAGAAAGCCGCCGGGAGCGTGCGGGGTGATGTGCAGGCGCGCCGGGGACTTGCCGGTGAGCACCGCCGCCCGGGTCGGCGTGCAAACCGGCGCCGCCGAGTAGGCGCTCGTGAAGCGCATCCCCTCCGCCGCGAAGCGATCAATGTTGGGGGTGTCGACGACCTTATTGCCCTGGCAGGCCAGGTCCATCCAGCCGAGATCGTCGCCCATGATGAAGATGATGTTCGGCTTCCCGGCATCGAGCGACG
>JAKUSY010000294.1 GCA_022451445.1 Planctomycetota bacterium | reverse complement strand
ACCACGACATACTGGAGAAAACATCAACAATGGGGAACTGAATCTCACCGCTGGGAAAATAGCTAGGCGAGGCCATGGGCGGGGGCAAGGAGAGGGTGCCCCCCTGGTTGCTTAAAGCCCGGGGAATCGCAAAGGGTGGTGAGAGTGTTTGAAGGGGAAACTTGAATTAACCCAGGGGGAAAATGTATTTTTGTTCATTCGAAAGGCAACGAACTGGGCAAAAGACCGAAGAAAAAATGAGAACACTCCTATCGATACTCACTATCGCCTGTTGGGCACATCCTGTGGCTCTCCAGGCTGCGCCGTCGCCGCCCAACATCGTTTTCATTCTCGCTGACGATATGGGCTACGGCGACCTCAAGGCCTACAATCCCGGGAGCAAGATCTCCACGCCGCACCTCGACCAGCTGGCGGCCGGCGGCATGGTGTTCACTGACGCGCATTCCGGCGGCTCCACCTGCGTGCCATCGCGCCATTCCCTCATCACCGGCCACTTCGCCGCCCGTCGCAAGCAGCTGAACTGGAGGGCCGGCCCGGTCATCTCCCGCAGCCAGCTCACCTTCGCCAGCGTCCTGCGCACTCAAGGCTACCACACTGCCATGGTCGGCAAATGGCACCAGGGCTTCACCATGAAATCCCCCGGTGTTTTTGATTACGAGAAGCCTTTGACGGGCGGCCCCGTGGATTGCGGATTCGATTCCTTTTTCGGCATGCACGCTTCGCTCGATATTCCGCCCTATTTTTACATCAGGGATCGCACCCCGACGATGGCGCCGACTGAAACCGTGGGCGACAAAAACAGCGTCGGGGGCAAGGAAGGCTGGAACAGGATCCAGGGCGCCTTCTGGCGCGCCGGCAAGGTTGGGCCGGATTTCAAGCATGCCGAGGTCACGCCGCGATTCGCGGCCGAGGCCGTAAAGGTTATCGAGTCGCATGACGGCAAGAAGCCGCTCTTTCTCTACCTGGCCTTGCCCTCCCCGCACACTCCCTGGCTGCCAACCAGCGAATTCATCGGCAAAAGCGGCGCGGGCATGTACGGCGATTTCATGATGCAGGTCGACCACGTGGTCGGCCAGGTTCTGGGAGGCCTGAAAACGGCAGGTATGAGCGACAACACCCTCGTCCTCTTCTCCAGCGACAACGGCCCCGTGTGGTACGACAAGGACACCGAACGCTTCGGCCACCGCTCCTCGGGTCTGTTGCGCGGCATCAAGGGCAGCTGCTGGGAAGGCGGGCATCGCGTGCCCTTCATCGCCCACTGGCCCGGCCGCATTAGCGCCGGCGCCAGGAGCGATCACACCATCGCCTTTGCCGACGTGCTGGCCACCTTCGCCGACGCGGCCGGCCGCCCAGAGCTCCCCAAGGGCGCGGCCGAGGACAGCGTCAGCTTCCTGCAGGTCCTGCTGCATCCCGACCGCAAGCACCCGCCTCGCCCGCCGATCCTGCATGACGGCAAGGTCATCCGCGATGGCGACTGGAAACTCATCGCCACCAGGGGCGGCCGCGGCTTTGACGCGGATCGCAAAGTCAAATACGACACCGAGCTCTACAACCTGGAGGACGATCTCTCAGAGAAAAACAATCTCGCTGACAAGATGCCCGAAAAGGTGAAAAACCTTCAGGCCAGGATGTACCGGATTTTGAACAACTGACACTTTGAGCAAACCGAAGATCAACCAGGCAGGAAAACAACTCTCCATGAATCGCGTTCCCCTATTACCCGCTATCCTTCTCGTCCTGGTACCGCTGTTCTCTCACGCTGCCGACCGCCCAAACATCCTCTGGATCACCAGTGAGGATAACAGCATCTCCTGGGTGAGCTGTTACGGCAGCAAGAATGCAAAGACTCCCAACATCGACCAGCTCGCAAAGGAAGGCTTCCGCTACACCCATTGTTTCGACAATGCGGCCGTCTGCGCTCCCACCCGCGCCACCTGGATCACGGGACACTATGCGATCTCGCTTGGAACCCAGCCGATGCGCAGTCGCTACCTGATTCCGCATGACAAGATCCCCTACTATCCCGACCTGCTGCGGACAGCAGGCTACCATGTGGCCAACGGAGGCAAGACGGACTACAACATCGGAGGCCGTGATGACCGGGGGGTCTGGAAAATCAATGGCAAGTTGCCCAGGCGCCAGCCCGGGCAAAAATTCTTTCAGATTCGCAACATTGGCGACAGCCACGAGAGCCGGGCATTTCCAAAGAAGAAAGGACAGGTGAAGACCGATCCGGCCACGATGATCCTGCACTCCTACCATCCCGATCTTCCGGAGATGCGGATGACCTATGCCACCTACACCGATGCCGTGCAGAGAATGGATGCCAAGGTGGGAGAAATCCTCGCGCAACTGAAGGAAAACGGGCACGAGGAGGACACGATTGTCGTTTATTGCTCCGACCACGGCGGTGTCCTGCCCCGCAGCAAGCGCTTCCTCTATTCCAGCGGAATCCACTGCCCCCTCATCGTTCGGATTCCTGAAAAATGGAAACGCTTCTGGCCCGCGGAAAAGCCGGGAATGACGGTGGACCGCATCGTGAGCTTTGTCGACATGCCCAAGACCTTCCTCAGCCTCGCCGGCGCCAGGGTCCCTGAGAGCTACCAGGGCAGGATTTTTCTCGGAGACGGAATCGAGGAGGCCCCGAAATACCATCTGAGCTTCCGGGAACGGGCCGACGAATGCGCCGACATGGTCCGCGGAATGCGGGACCATCGCTACGCCTACATCAAAAACTACATGCCCTGGGCCCCGAACGGACAGCGTCTCAATTACATGTGGAAAATGGCCGGAACAGGGGCCTGGGAGAAACACTACCAGGAAGGCAAGTGCGACGAGGTGACCGGTCGATTTTTCAAGCCGAGACCGTCAGAGGAGTTCTACGACACGGTGACAGACTTCGACAACGTAATCAACCTGATAGACGATCCCGGGCACAAGGCCAGGATTGCGGAGCTGAAGCAGGCCATGCGCAAGAAGCAGTTGGAGCTGTTCGATTCCGGGCTCCTGCCTGAAAACATGCGCCTGCGCCGCGCACAAGACAACGGGATGACCATCTACGAAATGGTTCGAGATCCCAAGCTGTATCCCCTCGAGAAGTACCTCGACTTCTCAGACGTGGCCCTGTCCCGGAACCCGGCCCATCTCGACCGGCTGGTCAAGGCAATGAAGGATCCGGACGAAGGCATTCGCTACTGGGCCACCTGCGGGCTTTTTCTTCTCGAAGACAAGGCCAGGCCTGCGCTCAAGACCCTGGAGAAGGCACTCGCTGACGGATGCACCGAGGTGCAGATGATGGCAGCCTGGGCAATGCACCGGCTTGGTTTTGAATCAAAAGCGGAGGCGACTCTTGCCACGGTGAAAAAGGTAGCCAGGAAGGACAAGCCCATCTTTGAATCCATACACCGCTTGATGAACGCCACGCATCCGACAAAGGGCGGGACCGGAGTGCAAGATTAGCCGCCGCTTACTGAACTACTGAACCTCTTTTCTATAACTTCTGTTTAGTAAAAAGAGTAATAGTGTAAAAGACTTTCCGAAAAACGCTTCCGTAGTTCAGTAAGCGGCCACTAGCCCCCCCTGGGCGCTCATCGCCCGGGGCATCGCTTAGGGTGGTTAAGAGGGGAAAAGCAGGGGAGTTTTTGGCAATAGGAAGGCACCACGCTGACCTCCCTACCCCCGGTGGTACCCGCCCCCACGCGCCCCCTTGCCACCTCAATAATTGGGTTCAGAGATGACTCAGAGAATTAGTCGTGGATATAAAGCTGTTCCCTAGAACAGTTCTTTAATCGGATTTCCAGTGCTGGCTGGAGCCGTAAAGCCGTCCCGCCCAAGGGGTGTGGCGGGGTTGATATTCAGCGCGGTAAAGAGTGTTGCGGTAAAATCCTCCAGGGTTACCGGGCTGGATTTTACGTAAGCCGCTTGTTTATCTGACTCTCCATAAACACTACCACCCCTGATCCCCGCACCGGCAAGCATTGCTGAATAGCAGTTAGGCCAATGGTTGCGGCCGATGCGCTTGGCGCCCTTACTGATCTTGGGTGTACGACCAAATTCACCCACCAATACGACCAGTGTGGTATCGAGCAATCCGCAATCCTTGAGGTCCTCAAGCAATGTAGCTACTGCCTGATCCGTGCGAGGCAAAGCGAAAGGTAACCCGTTCCATCCATTTTCAAAAATACCTACATCAGCATTACCGTGCATGTCCCAGGTTTCAACACTCACAAATTTCTCGCCCGCAGCGAGTCCTGTCCATGCAGCAACATTGACCAGCCTCACGCCCGATTCGATGAGTCGCCGAGCGAGCAACAGGTTCTGGCCCAGGGGATTTCTACCGTAGCGATCCCTGACCTTTTCGTCTTCCTTCTCAATTTCAAAGGCCTGCCCGGCCGCTTTCCCGAAGAGTAAATCAAAGGATCTTTTCTGGTGGGTTTCAAATGATTCAAATTCAGATGTGCTGCCCACGGGCGAAAGGCTTTGGGCTGATTGCAGCAGGTCCTTTCGATTTTGCAGCTGCTCTTTCGTTACATCATTGGGTGTATCAAACGCGCGAACACGAAAATCATCCGAAGCGGGGTTATCATCATGCTTCTCACCAATCAGCATTGGGGCATAGGCCATCCCCAATCGGCCACCAGGGAGGTAGGTATGATCAGGTGGGGCGGCTCCACCGCCAAATTTCTGCAGCCACACATGATCTGGAATACTTGCAC
>JAKUSY010000293.1 GCA_022451445.1 Planctomycetota bacterium | reverse complement strand
ACCTTGTCGGAGCCGAGGCGATCCGCGAAACGGCTCAGCACGAGGTTCGCTTCATCCTCCAGGGGCATCTCCGGAAAAACCAGGACCTCGAAATCCGGATTGATGAGCGCCGGCCTGCCCAGGGAATCGTCCTCCTCCCAATCCTTCAGCCCGAAGAAGCGCTGCCCGAGATCGGAGAGCCTCAGGGACTGGATGGAGCCTCCCAGGAGGCCGACATCGACCAGCCCCATAAGGGCCATTCGATGAACGACCCAATAGCTCAGATCGTGATACAGCTTGGCCATGGAGACCTTGATGGGATCGGCGATGCCGCGGCGCTTGCTGTGCTGTTCATCATCGCAACGTGCCTGGTACTCTTCGCGAATGCCCGCCTCATCGAGAGTGGAGAGAAACCGGGCCACCACGGCGCCCAGGAAAGGTCGCATCGACAGCCAGGTGCCGGGCTTGAACTCCTTCAGTCGCTCTATGAATATCTGCCGGAGGCCCTTCTGATGGAAGCTCCAATGGCCCTTCTTATGATCGGCCAGAAAGAGCTCAAAGAGCGCCTGCAGCTTTTCCCGCAGCGTGTTTTTCTGCCAGCCCCTGCGGCGAATGTCGTTCGGTGTCAGTTGGTGATCTTCCACCTCGAAGAAGCGAAGGCGGCGGGCCGTGTCCAGAAGATGCTGAACGACCCTTCCTTCAAAAACATCCTGGTACCGGGTCGCGATCAATGAGGCCGAGATACGATCTTCGATCTTCTTGTACAGACGCCCTTCCCGGGTGACCTCCAGCTTGTCGGAGCGCAGCAGGTCGAGCAGGCGCTCGAGATCGATGGCAAAGTCGCTACCGAGAAATACCTCGGCATCATTCGGCTCCGGCAGCTTCGTGCTGGCCCCCAGGAAGCCCTCGTAGAGGTTCTCCTGGTAGAGAACCAGGGCCTCTTCCTCGAATTTCAGCCCGTAGTCGTTGAGATTGAGCACCCCCACCGTACCCAGCGAAGCATCCTCGAGATGGCCACGCCAGCGCTGCGGAAAGAGCCCCTCCTCCTCGTCCTCATTGCCGTGTTCCCGCTCCGCCGAGTCGCCGTTTTGCCCGGCGGCAACAGCCGAATGGGAGAGTATGCCGTGGTTTTCTTCGAATGCCTTCAGGGCCGCCTTGCGCAGCCCCTTGCCCGGCAGCTTCTTGATACGGCTGGCCGGCCGCGACGGGGACGCGTCGCTGATGCCGGAACGCACCAGGCTCAACATCTCCATCGGCCCGCGATCTTCGATGGAAATCGTGCGTCTCAGTGCGTTGCCCAGCTCCTCGGGGATCGTGAACGTCTCCTTGCGGCCGTTGCCGTTGTCGCCCCGGTCCTTGTTCACAAACCCGCCGCCGACCAGGGAACGAAGAATGGTCTCCACCTCGTAGTCCGCTATCTTTTCGCCGTGTCGACCTGAGCGCACCTCGGGAAGAGTGCCCTGGTAGCCATCGCGCCCCAGCAGGGAGACGAGGAAGGCCCTGTGGGAACTGCCAAGTCCCTCAAAGCGTTCTCGTACCACATCCTGGTTCCTCATGCATTTGAACAATACGCTGGCAAGCTTGTCCTTGGCGCTCACCATGCCGTTTTCCGGCAACCAGTACAAATGGTAGCCTTGAAGATCCGCCTTGGGGCTGCTGCTTAAGAAATCTTTCAGGAACATTGAACCTCCTTCACTTCTTCTTTTTCCCTTTCGGGTTCCACCTTTTCCACCAACTCTTCAGCTTCCATGATCCGGTACGAATAGCCCTGTTCGGTAAGGAACAGCTGGCGCTTCTCCGCGAACTCCTGCTCCCGGCTGCTGGCGGCGATGCCGCTGCCCCGGGTTACCAGGGAATAAAAGACCGCGCGCCCGGCATCCTGCTTGGGCCGCAGGATCCGTCCGAGCCGTTGCGCCTCTTCCTGGCGGGAGCCGAAGGTCCCTGATATCTGTATAGCCACATTCGCATCCGGCAGGTCAACCGCGAAGTTTCCAACCTTGCTCACCACAAGCGTGAGTATCTCGCCATTGCGGAATCCTTCATAAAGCTCGTCCCGGGTCTGCTGCGGAGTTTTACCGGTGATCAGGGGGGCACCGAGTCGGGCCGCGACCTCTTCGAGCTGATCAAGATACTGCCCGAGCACCAGGATGTGATCTTGTCTGTGTCTCCGCACCAGGTTCTCGATGACCTCCAGCTTGGCGGGGTTTTCCGAGGAGATGCGGAATTTGCCCCGGCGCCCGGCAAGCTGGTAATCCTCCTTCCGTCCGGGATCCAGCTCGACCCGGACCTCGACACACTCCGCATCGGCTATCCAGCCTCCACCCTCCAGGGAGCGCCAGGGAACGTCGTATTTTCGCGGCCCGATCAGGCTGAAGACCTCTGTTTCCTTGCCATCCTCCCGGATGAGCGTCGCCGTAAGGCCGAGGCGCCGGGTCGCCTGGATCTCGGCCGTGAAACGGAACACCGGGGCCGGCAGCAGGTGAACCTCATCGTAGATGATGAGCCCCCACTGGTGCTCGGAGAAGAGCTTGAAGTGTTCAAAATCATCGACCTTGGACTTGCGGTAGGTGAGCATCTGGTAGGTGGAGAGGGTTATCTGTCGGATCTCCTTGACCTCGCCGCTGTACTCTCCAACCTGCTCTTCCGTCAGGGTCGTTTTCTCGAGGAGTTCACGACGCCACTGGCGCAAGGCCGTGACGTTCGTGGTCAGGATGAGCGTTTCCTTTCCAACGGCGACCAGCGCCCCCATCCCAACGATGGTCTTTCCCGCGCCGCAGGGAAGAACGACGACGCCGCTGCCCCCGTGGGCGGCACCGCCGGCATAGAAGGCCTCAACGGCATCCCGCTGGTAGTCGCGCAAGCCGAACTCGCCTCCGTCTCCGAGGGCCGTCCGCAATTCGACCGCGAGATCTTCACCTTCGTGATAGCCGGCGAGGTCCCGGGCGGGATACCCCAGCTTGGCCAGCGCCAGCTTGAGCTGCCCTCGACACTCGGGCCGCACCCGGAGCCCCTGCTCGCACCCGGGCTCCGGAAGCAGTAACTCCTCGAGATGTTTCGAGCCTCCGAGGCGCTCGAGGAGCTCATCTTCATCGGCAATCAGGATGATTCCCTTCTCACCATCGCTGATCAATTCCAGCCGGCCGTAGCTGTTGACCGCGTCCGCTATCTCTTTGCTGATATTCGGAGGCACGGGATACTTCGAGACATCATCGAGAAAGGCCAGGATCTCCCCGGGATCGGCCCCGGAGGCCCCCGCGTTCCAGAGCGACAGGGGGGTGATCCGGTACATATGGATGTGCTCCGGACTCTTTTCAAGCTCCGCAAAGAGCATCAACCGATCCCGCACTTCTTCGAAACGAGGGTGGTCGGCCTCGAGAATGATCGACCGATCACTTTGTACGATCAGTGGGTTGTCGGGTTTGCTTGCCATTCTCAGCGCCTGTCTGCTCTGCTGATCTTCTTACATCGCTACGCGTTCGCCTGCTCTCCACTCTCCGTGGAATCAGCGCCTTGCGCGTCTGTTGTCTCCACCTCTTCCGCCTCCTTGTCGCCGGAAGCCTCCTGCGACACGCATTCTATCGCGGCCAGGCTGTCCTCCTTCTGGAGGCGCATCAGGTTGACCCCCTGGGTGGCCCGGCCCATAACGCTGATTTCGGAAGCCCGGGTCCTCATCACGAGGCCCTCCCGGCTCATCAATACAATGTCATCGTCTTCGCGAACCGCCTTCAGCCCAACCACAGGGCCGTTGCGGGTGGTCGCCTTAATGCTGATGATCCCAGCGCCATTACGCTTCTGCCTTCGGTAATCCTCAACCGGCGTCTTTTTTCCGAAGCCGTTGGCGCAGGCTGTCAGGAGCGTTACCCCCGCCTCCGATGGATCGAGGATCGCCATGTCAACCACCTCGTCATCGCCACGAAGATTGATCCCTCCGACCCCGGCAGCCGCCCTTCCCATCGGCCGAATGCCGGCCTCATCAAACCGTATCGCCATACCAGAGCGGGTCCCGAGAACAACCTCCTGCCCCTGGCGGCACAGGGAGGCTCCTATCAGGGAATCGCCTTCCTTGAGCTTGATCGCGATGATTCCTGTTTTCTTCGGGCGGGAGAACTGGTCGAGGCTGACCTTCTTGGTCCTGCCCTTGCGCGTGGCAAATACAACAAAGCGCTCCTCATCGAACTCTTTAACACACAGCTGCTGGCTGATCGTCTCCCCCTGGGCCAGCTTCAGGAAGTTGATGATGGGCCGCCCCTTGGCGATACGGCCCATATTCGGAATTTCGAAAACCTTGAGCCAGTACACGCGGCCCCGATTAGTAAACAGCAGGATGTAGTCGTGGGTCGAAGCGACAAAGAGATTCTTGACGAAATCGGCCGGCGGGCGGTGTGGAGCGGGAGAGCGGCGGCGCGCGCGGGCCGGGGGGCGGGGGGGGGGGGGGGGCCGGG
>JAKUSY010000292.1 GCA_022451445.1 Planctomycetota bacterium | reverse complement strand
ATGTCCTTCATCTCCTGCGGGTCCTTCTGGAGGTTGTAGAGGCGCTGGATGCCGATGGTCGGGTAGAGGATGAGCTTGTGGCCCTTGTAGATCACGGCGCGCTGCTTGCCGAGGTAGCCGCCGTAGATTGCGTCGTAGAAACCCTTGCTCTCGCCCTTGAGGATGGGCATGAGGCTGTTGAACTGGACATAATCTGGTTTCTCGATACCGGCGAGGTCGAGGGTCGTCGCCATGATGTCCTGCAGGTAGACGGAGGTATCAAGCCGTTTGCCCTTCTCGATGCCGGGCCCGATGACCATCATCGGCACCCGCAGGCTGTGGTCGTACATGTTCTGCTTGCCCAGGAGACCATGGTGGCCGACCGAGAGGCCGTGGTCGGCGCCGTAGAAGATGTAGGTATTGTCCTTCTTGCCGGACTTGTCGAGGGCGTCGAGGATGCGGCCAATCTGGGCGTCCATGTGGGTGATGATGGCGTAGTACTCCTGGCGGTTCACCTTGACGGCGTAGTGGGTGCGGGGGAACGGCGCGAGCTTCTCGTCGCGCAGCCCGCGACCACAACCCATGCCGGCGTTGTGAGGATACTCGGGCAGGTAGTTCTCCGGCACCTTCACCTTGTCGAGCGGATAGCGGTCGACGTATTCCTTCGGCGACTGGCGCGGGTCGTGCGGCGCGTTGAAGGCGATGTACATGAAGAAAGGATTGTCGCGCTTGTTGGCATCGTCAAGAAAACCGATCGCGTCATCGGCGACCACCTCGCTCCAGTGCTTGCCGCCCTTCCAGAACCCGCCAAAGCTCTTGTCCCAGGGCTTCCACGGATCGGGCTTGCCCTCGTGCGGGCGGTTGTAGCCCTGGCTGGTCTGGTTCGGCATGCCGCCGCGTACGTGGCCGGTGACGTCGAAGGCCTTCTCGGCCTTCGCCCGAACGTGCCACTTGCCAGTCATGTAGGTGCGGTAGCCCGCCTTCTTGAGGTGCTCGGACCAGAAGCGGCCGGCCTCACGCTCCTGCTCGCTGGACTTGTAGATCTTGTGGGCCTTCCAGACGAAGCGCCCGGTGTTGATCATCGTCCGGCTGGCGACGCACACCGCGCCGCTCCAGGAGCCCATATTGTAGGCGTGGGTGAAGGTCGTTCCAGCACTGACGATGCGGTCGAGATTCGGCGTCCGGATCTCATCGTTGCCGAAGGCGTGAACGGTCTCGTAGCTCTGGTCATCGGCGAAGATGAAGAGAAAATTGGGCTTCGCGGCCGGCTCGGCGACAACCGTCGAACAAAAGATAGTGAAGCTGAGCAAACAAACCAGGGCGAGTGCAGCCTGTCGAATCATGTCTATCCTCGTTTATTCCAGTGCATAGGCCCGGATGGAGTCCCCGGGACACCTTGTAAACCCCTAACCTATCCGCTCTCAGGGTGTTCCTGCAAGATTCCTCCATGGAGGCGAACTCCACTCATCGCCCATCAGCGGGTATAATCGCTGGAGCCCACACGGGTCGAAAACGAGGAAAGACATGGCTAAGTTCCGTATCCGCGCACGCGCGCTCCGTGCCGCGCGCGGAGCTCTCATCCTGGCATTGTGCAGTTTCCTGCCTGCAGTTCCGTCGCGGGGCGTGATGGCCCAGCAGACCGACCAGCCGCAGGGAATTCGCTCGAAGCCATCCACCGCCTGGGCGCTCACCGGAGCCAGGATCCAGGTCGCGCCGGGACAGGTGCTCGAAAAAGGCTCCGTCTTCATCGAGGCGGGCAAGATCCTGGCGGTCGGAGCCAAGATCGAGCTGCCCGCCCATGCGACGAAGATTGACCTCTCCGGCAGCACGATCTACCCGGGCTTCTTCGATGCCTACCAAGCCCTCGACATCACCCGCGAGGAGGGAAAGAAAGGCGCCTCCTACTGGAATACGGCGATCCGGCCCCAGCTCAGCACGTTGGATCACCTCTCCCGGAACGACGGGCTCAACGCCGAGCTTCGCAGGCAGGGAATCACGGCCCGCCTGCTGGCTCCCCGGGGCGCGATCGTCCAGGGAGGCAGCGTATTGCTGAGCACCGCCGACAAGCCCCCGGCGCTCACCGTCCTGCGGCAAGGGGTCAGCCAGCACCTGCGGCTCACGGCTCCCCCGGGAGGCGGCCGCGGGAGCTATCCGAACTCCCCCATGGGTGCGGTCGCCCTCGCCCGCCAGTCATTCTATGACGCCGCCTGGTACGCGGAGGCCTGGAACGCCTACAAGGCCGACCCCGGCCTGCCGCGGCCGGAAAAGAACGACGCCCTCGAAGAGCTGAAGAGCTACCCGGGCAGCGGCAGGCTCGTCATCGCCGACGGCATCAACGAGCTCTACAGCCTGCGGGCCGATCGCTTCGCGCGCGAGTTCAACCTCAGGCTCGCCCTCCTCGGCTCCGGCCAGGAGTACCGGCGCCTCGAAGAGCTCCGCAAGACGGGCCGCTCGATCATCCTGCCGCTGAACTTCCCCCGGCCGCCGAACGTCGGAACCGCCGAGGCCGCCCTCGAGGCGTCCCTGCGCGAGCTGATGCACTGGGACATCGCCCCGGAGAATCCCGCCCGGCTCGCCCAGGCAGGGGTGCCCATCGCCTTCACCACCAACGGGATGGAGGGCAGGGGAGGTTTTCTCGGCGCGGTGCGAAAGGCCGTCACAAGGGGGCTCTCGAAAAATGACGCCCTCGCGGCCCTGACCGTCACCCCCGCCGGGCTCTTCGGGGTGGCCGACGAGCTCGGCACCATCGAGCAGGGGAAGATCGCCAGCTTCTTCGTGGCCTCGGGCGATATCTTCGCTGAGGACACGAAGATCACCGAGACCAGGGTCGCCGGCGAGCGCTACCGCATCGTCCTGCCCCCGTTGGAAGATCTACGCGGACGCTGGAATATCCAGATTGCTTCAGCCAGCCCCGGCAAGCTCGGCATGGAGATCGCCGGCACCCCGAAAAACCTAAGCGGCAGCTTCGAGCTCCCCGGCAAGAAGAAAGACCAGCACGAAGAAAAGAAGGACAGGAAGAAGAAAAAGAAAAAGGCTGCCTCGAAAGATGCCGCTGAGACGGTCGAGAAGAGCAAGCTCGCCCACCTCGGGCTGCGTGACGCGCGCTTCAGCTGCGTCTTCTCCGCCAGGACCTTCGGACGCGAGGGGATCGCCATGCTCTCCGCCGTGCTGCAAGAGGAGAAGGACGGCTCCACCAGCCTGCTCGGCGACGTAACCTGGCCCGCTGGAAGACGCAGCTCCTTCAGGGGCACGCGCGCTCCGAAAGAAAAGACCGGCAAGGAAAAGAGCCCCGATGGGAAAAAGAAGGAAAAGAAAAAAAAGAAACCGGCTCCCGCCGCGAGCTACGCGGTCAACTTCCCGCTCGGAGCCTTCGGCCGCTCCGCGGCGCCACCGCAACCCGCAGCCGTGATGGTGCGGGGAGCGACCGTCTGGACCTGCGCCGAGGCCGGGGTCATCGAAAATGCCGACGTGATCTTTGGGGCGGGCAAGATCCTGGCCGTCGGCAAGAACCTCCAGGCTCCCGACGGCGCCATGATCATCGACGGCAAGGGACGGCACGTCACCCCCGGGATCATCGACTGCCACTCGCATATCGCCACCGATGGAGGCATCAACGAGAGCGCCCAGGCCGTGTCGGCCGAGGTGAGAATCGGCGACTTCATCAACTGCGACGACATCAACATCTACCGGCAGCTCGCCGGCGGGGTGACCTCATCGAACATCCTGCATGGCTCGGCGAACCCCATCGGCGGCCAGAACCAGGTCATCAAGATGCGCTGGGGCTCATCGGATGAGGGCATGAAGTTCCGTGCCGCGCCGCAGGGAATCAAGTTCGCCCTCGGCGAGAACGTCAAGCAGAGCAACCGGGGCGACAGCTTCACCACCCGCTACCCGCAGACTCGCATGGGCGTCGAACAGATCTTCCGTGACGAGTTCCAGAGTGCGCGCGAGTACCGAAAGCGCCGAAGCGACTGGAAGGCGAAGCGCTCAGGACTGCCGCCGCGGCGCGACCTGGAACTCGACGCCATCGTCGAGATCCTCGAGGGCAGGCGCCTGGTGCATTGCCACAGCTACCGCCAGGACGAGATCCTCGCCCTCATCCGCGTGCTCGACGACTTCGGCATCCGAATCGCCACCTTCCAGCACATCCTCGAGGGCTACAAGGTGGCCGACGCCATGGCGAAGCACGGCGCCATGGGCTCGGCCTTCGCCGACTGGTGGGCCTACAAATTCGAGGTCTACGATGCGATCCCCTACAACGGCGCCCTGATGCACCAGGCCGGCGTCGTCGTCTCGTTCAACTCCGATGACGCCGAGCTCGGACGGCGCCTGAACCACGAGGCAGCCAAGGCGACCAAGTACGGCGGCGTTCCCGAGGCGGAGGCCCTCAAGTTCGTGACGCTGAATCCCGCCAGGCAGCTGCGAATCGACGACCACGTCGGCTCCGTTCGCAAGGGCCTCGATGCCGACCTGGTCATCTGGTCCGGCCACCCGCTCTCGATCCTGAGCCGCTGCGAGCAGACCTGGATCGATGGGCGGCGCTACTTCAGCATCGAGGACGACCGCAAGAGCCGCCAGCAGGTAGCCGAGCGCCGCGCGGCGCTCATCCAGCAGGTGCTCGCCTCCGAGGATAAGATGCTCGCTCCCGGTGAAAAGATCCCCGAGGAGGCCGAGCTGTGGCCAAGCGAAGATGTCTTCTGCGCCCACGGACACAAGGGAGGAGACAGATGAGACGACTTACCACG
>JAKUSY010000291.1 GCA_022451445.1 Planctomycetota bacterium | reverse complement strand
TATTTTCAGCCTTCCATGGAGGTCGATATGGGGGACGAGGCCCGGGTTCCTCCCCATCTCAACGGTATCGGGGCCAAATTGAGGCCGGACTGGCTGCAGGGAGTTCTTACCGCCAAGGGCTCCATTCGCCCGTATATGGCTACCCGGATGCCCCAATTTGGAGAGGCGAATGTCGGGCCGCTCGCAGTGCAGCTTATCTCTGCGGACCTGGGCCCCGTGGAGAAAGAGGAGCTTCCGCCAAGCCCGGCTCTCCTGCGCCCGGGGCGGCTGCTGGTCGGAAACAAGGGCCTCTCATGTGTCACCTGCCACATCTACGGCAGCTACAATTCGCTGGGAATCCCCGCGGCGGATCTCACCCAGATGACGAAGCGAGTCCGCAAGGAATGGTTCACGAGCTTTCTCCTCGATCCCCAGAAGGCCAAGCCGGGAACGCGCATGCCGCAGTTCTGGCCGGGAGGGAAGGCCGTTCGCGCGGAGATCCTGGACGGGAAGACGGCTGCGCAGGTCGAGGCTATCTGGTCCTACCTGTCCAAGGGAAAGAGCTCCAAGCTTCCCGCCGGCCTGAGAAAGGTCGGCAATGAGCTGATCCCCGAGGATGAGCCGCTGATCTACCGGCACTTCATCCAGGGGGCCGGTCCGCGCGCGATCGGGGTAGGCTATCCCGAGGAGATCAACCTGGCCTACGATGCCAACAGCCAGAGAATCGCCATGATCTGGAAAGGCGGTTTCATCGATGCTTCCCGGCACAGAAACGGCAGGGGGCAGGGTTTTCAGGGGCCGCTGGGGCAGCAGGTGAAGAAGCTGGTCGGCGGGCCCCCCTTCGCGGTGCTCGAGAACAGCGAAAGCGCCTGGCCGGGTGAGTCCGGAAAGAAGGCGGGCTACAAAATGGGAGGCTACCGCCTGGACAAGAAACGCCGACCGACCTTTTTCTATTCATTCGCCGGGGTTGCGGTTGAAGACCTCCCGGTTCCGGTTGAGGAAAAGGGAGTGGTCACATTCCAGAGGATTCTCACCATCCAGTCAGCTGGGGAGGTCAGGAATCTCTGGTTCAGGGCCGCCTCTGGAAAAGTCCAGGCCCAGGGCAATGGTTCCTACCGGATAGATGACAGCATCCTTCTCTCTTTCGGGCTCTCTCCCGGGTGCAGGGCCGTGGTGCGGGACGCCGGAGGGAAACAGGATCTCCTTGTCTCGGTCTCTCTTAAAAACGGCAAGGCTCGCATCGAGGAGAAAATCTCATGGTGACTCGCGACTCGCCACAAAACACCAGGACGGAAATTTCAAAGAGAGAGCCAGCTATGAAAAGTCACCTCCTGGCCTTGCTTGCCCTGCTCTGCTCCAGCTGGCTGCTGGGCGGAGATCCTCCGGCGGAGCTGAAATACGCCAGGCGGGCGACGCGTGATGAGACGCGCAAGGCCACCCTGGACGCGCATGAAAATCCCGGAGAAAGAATCCGGGCCTTGCTCGATTACCAGCTCGACGGAGATTTTCCCAGGAACGAGGAAGAAAAGTACTACCGTATCCTCACCCTGCCGCTTCCGGAGGGGGTGCAGCTCGAGCCCGGCGGGATCGAGATCGATGAGAAGGGCCGGATCTTCGTATCGACGAGGATCGGGGACATCTGGATGATCGAGAACGCCCTCGAGCTGCCGCCCTATAGGCCGGAATACAGCCTCTATGCCAGCGGCCTCCATGAGGTGCTCGGCCTGGCCCGGCGTGGCGGCTGGCTCTACGCCACCCAGCGCGGTGAGATCACCCGTATCAAGGACATCGATGGGGATGACCGTGGCGACATCTTCGAGGTCGTCAGCGATGGGTGGGAGATAGGGGGCGATTACCACGAATACGCCTTTGGTTCCAAATTCGATGACGAGGGCAATATCTGGGTGGTGCTCTGTCTCACCGGCTCCTTCAGCAGCCAGCATTTATTTCGCGGCTGGAGCGTGAAGGTCTCAGCTGATGGCAAGATGGTGCCGATGTGCAGCGGTATCCGATCACCCGGCGGGATCGGCATGAACTACGAGGGAGACATGTTCTATACCGACAACCAGGGGACCTGGAACGGAACGAGCATCCTTCGCCACCTGAAGCCGGGGCACTTCATGGGCAACCCCGAGGGTAACAGGTGGTACGACCAGGCGCCGAATATGGGCAAGCGGCCGCCGAATCCCCACAGCGGAGGGCGCTGGCATATCGAGATGAAGAAGATCCCCGAGCTCATCAACCCCGCTGTCTTCCTGCCCCACAACAAGATGGGGAAGTCAGCCAGTGGAATCTGCACGGACCGCTCAGGCGGCAAGTTTGGCCCCTTCTCTACGCAGATGTTCGTTTCCGACCAGGGACAGAGCATCGTGATGCGCGTCTTCCTCGAGAAGGTGAAGGGGCGCTACCAGGGCGTCTGCTTCCCCTTCCGCGCGGGTTTCAAGTCCGGGAATGTTCCCATGACGCAGATTCCCGACGGGTCCATGTTTATCGGCGGGACCGCCAGGGGCTGGGGCGCGCGAGGTGGAAAACCTTTCGCCCTCGAGCGCCTGGTCTGGACCGGGAAGGTTCCCTTTGAAATCCACGAGATGCGGGTTCGCCCGAAGGGATTCCAGCTGACCTTCACCAGGCCCGTCGATCCTGCGACGGTGGCCGCTCTCGCCTCCTACAACATCCAGACCTACACCTATATCTACCAGGCGAAATACGGGAGCCCCGAAGTTGACAGAACCACTCCGAAGCTTCTCAGCGCCACCCCGGGCAAAGACGGCAAGTCCGTCTACCTCGAAATCGAAGGCCTGCAGGAGGGGCATGTCCACGAGCTGAAGGCGCCGGGGATCCGGTCAAAGGCTGGAGAGTCGCTCGTTCACCCGATAGCCTATTACACCCTGTTTTATTTCCCCGACCCCTGAGGGCAGGTCAGTCCACCGGAGGCTTTTCGAGCAGGGCGTCGAGGCGCACTGCGACCTCATCCACGGGCACTGTCTCCTGGACGCCGCTGGCGAGAGCCTTGAGGGTGAGGCAGCCATTTTTCAGCTCGTCCTCACCGAGGATCGCGGCGCATGGCGCCTTGACGCCTTCACTGTCGGCGTATTGCAGCTGTTTGCCGAGCTTGGCTGTTTCGGGGTAGAGCTCTACCCGGAGGCCCTGCCGGCGTAATTTTTCGGCCACGGCGAAGGCCTGGGGACGTTCGATGCCGAGCGTGCAGAGGACGATCTGCGGGCCGGCCTGGAGCGGGGGGTACATATCCCGCTCTTCCATCACCAGGAGGATTCTCTCGAGTCCCAGGGAGAAGCCGACAGCGGGGACAGGGTTTTTCCCGAACATTCCCACCAGGCCATCGTAGCGGCCTCCACCTCCGAGGCTTCCGGCGAGATCCTCGACGGTGATTTCAAATATGGGGCCGGTGTAATATCCCAGCCCCCTTGCCAGGCCCGGGTTGAGACGTAGACGGTTTCCGGCAGGGCCGCCGGCGGTGATGTCGAGGATCTCGAGCAGCTCGTCGATCGCCTGCCTCGCATCGTCGGAGCCAAGGCGCTCTTTTAACCTGTCGGCAAGGTCCTGGTCGGACTCATCTCCCTGGCGGAAGATGATCTCCAGCAGCCTGTCGGCGCCGGTTTCGTCGATTCCGCGCCCGGTTAATTCTTTCAGGACGCCTTCTCTGCCGATCTTGCCCAGCTTGTCGACCGAGATGAGGGCGCTCTCCTCCTGCTCGGGATCGATGCCGGCGGCGGCGATGAGCAGGGAGAGAAGCCTGCGATGGTTCAACTGGATGGTGAAATCAGTGAAGCCGAGCTCTTCGAGAACCTTCGCGACGGCCGTAAGCACGTCAGCTTCGGCCAGGAGGCTGTCGGTTCCGGTGACGTCCACATCGCATTGATAGAATTCACGAAAGCGGCCCCGGCCGGGCCGGTCAGCCCTCCACACCGGCTGGATCTGATATCTCTTAAAGAACCTGGGAAGGTCACCGTATTGAGCGACGACCCTGGCGAGAGGAACCGTCAGGTCGTAGCGCAGGCCGAGGTCGGAGAGCTCGCTCTCGGTGACCTCGTCCTTTTCGAGGGCTCTTTTCAGCGCATCTCTTCGGTGCAGGATGCGGTAGAGGAGCTGGTCACCCTCCGTGCCGTATTTGCCAAGCAGGGTGGTGAGATTCTCAATGCTCGGGGTCTCGATTGGTGCGAAACCGTAGAGCTCGTAGACCTTGCGGACCACATCGATGACATAGCGCCTGCGCAGCAATTCCCCGGGGAGGAAATCTCGCATGCCACTTGGGGGCTTTGTGCTGGGCCTGGTCATAATTGAGCGATGAAGGTCTCCTGTCTGCTATCGGTGCCTCAAAATACCCAAGCGGCTCTCGTATCTCCACAAGGATTATTCAACTCGCTCAGCCCGGGCATGTTTTTGCTTCGTGACACTTGTTGCGACTACACCACCGGAGAGGTTAACCTGAGGGGGAATTTGACGCCGGATAGCGCCAAATATGGGCTCTCCCGGTGTCTATGACAGTCAGTGTCAAGGTGAGAAATGAAAAGCTCCAGTTGCCACCGCAGGGTTTTTTGGTTCGTTCTCCTGTTCAGCGTCTTTTTCCTCCCCGCGACCAGGGGAGATGAGCAGCTCAACAACGCGATCGACAAGGGCATCGAGTATCTCAAGGCGCAGATCCGGGCTAAGAACACCGGGCAGCATCTCTATGGGCAGGTAGCTCTCGAGACCTACGCGCTCATAACCGCAGGGGTCTCCGTCACTGACCCGATCATCACCCAGAACTTCAAGATGCTGGGTCAGATGGTCA
>JAKUSY010000290.1 GCA_022451445.1 Planctomycetota bacterium | reverse complement strand
GGCCTTGAGCAGGAGCGTCTCTTCGAGGACGAATGGCTCGGTATAGTCGAGGGCTCCATCTTCGGCGGGATCGGAACCGTCCACCGTATAGAAGACGCTGCCCTCGGGCAATCCGATCTCTATGGTTCTCTCCACGAGCGCCGCCCGGATCAGGAAATCGCTGCTGGTCGTGCTGAAGTTGAGACCGTGAATCGCCAGGATGTTCGACCCGATCCGCAGATGCTCCTCGAAGCCCGGCAGCTCAAAAACCGCGGGGTTGCCCGGATCCGCCTCGTTGGAGCCATTGGCCCGTGAGTTCCACTCCAGGCCGCCGACGTCCGGGGCGTTGTCCGCCGCCAGGCGCTCCCCGTTGATGTAGGCGACGAAGCCGTCATCGTAGTCGAGCATGAGGGTGAGGTTGGTCATCGCCCTGAGCGCCGCCCCATCGGCGATGGTGAATGGAATGCGGACAAAGATGGAGGTGTTGCCGGGATCGCCGGTCATCTCGGCGCCGACATCGAGGTCGATCGCATCCTCGTAGCCGCTGGAATTCTCATAGCCGATTCCCCCGGAGGCGCCGCGCCAGCTCTCGCCGTGGGCACCTTCCTCGTACGCCGGCAGCAGCCACTCATCTCCGAGTCCTCCATCCCGGGGAACATAGACGCTCCGGGGAGCCTCCGTCCCGATCACGGGAAGCTCTACGAATCTCTCCAGCCCGGCAACCCCCATTGACAGCTCAGCGCCAGGAGGAACCGTTCCGCCGTGAAGCGCGCGGCCATCGACGAGGAAGGTCGGGGCGGGAACGTCGGGATACCAGCCGGCGCCGCGAATCTGGTTGATGACGATGTTCGTTCGCCTCGGAATGAAATCAGTGCGCAGCCTGGCACGCTCCGACTCCCACTGGTTGTCGCGCGTCCAGACGGTTCCTCCCCACCTCCAGCGGGCGGTCTCCGCCACGAGGGAGGTCTGGATCTGCGCGGCCCGCAGGTCGAAGAGCTCCTGCACCCGCCCGGGGGTGAGCACCCCCCCGTTGTAGAGGTGCTTGTGGATCCGGTCCGCCAGCAGCCGGCGAAACGGCTCGTGGCGCAGGCTGTCGCGAAAGAGGTTACCCGGGCCGGGCTGGTTGAGGTTGGCGTCGGTCGTGTGGCGGAAGGTGATATCCGCATCCCAATTGAAGAAGCGGTAGCCGCCGCGCCCGGGCGTGCTCGGCCCCGCGGCCATCCAGTTGTGGTTCCAGCTCCAGTCCCAGTCATTGCCGGTGTAGAAATTCAGCACCATGTAGTCGGCCAGGCAGGTGAAGTCGATCCAGCTGCGGGCGGTCTCGTAATTATTGAGAATCCCGGGAAGCCGGCCCCAGGCCGGCGAGGCCGGACCGATGGTGCGCCCGGAGTTGACCGACTCGTAGCCCTCCTTCTCTCCCCCGAGATACGAGGCTATGAAGGTCCGCGTCGGCCGCTCCAGCAGATGGTAGTGCCCCCAGTAGGTGCCGTTGATGTAGACGTGCACGAAGCGGCCGTGCAGGGACAGCTGCCCCATCTCGAAGAGGGCATCGTGATGCCAGCGGTTGCGAAGATAGAGGGCGTCGGAGGGCCGCTGCGCCCCGGCGCCAAGGTAAAATACCGAGTCATGCGAGCCGCCGCGCAGGTCAAGCTGGTCAAACGATTCGGCGGCGCCCTCGCCGTAGCGCGTCCCCTCGAAGACCGGGTACTTGAGCTTCGAGTAGCCGTACTCGGTGCGGAAATAGAGCCGCATCGTGTTCTTGGGGAAGTTGACGCTGTGGCCGCCCACTCTCTTCACCCCGGCATCGACCTGGAATCCATCCCCCCCGCCGTACTCGAGCATCTCGATGGATGCCTTCACCGGGGAGCCCAGGTTGATGTTCAGCGGCGTCACGATCGAGATGGAGGGAATCTCGCTGAGCGCCTGCTCGAGAAGCGGCCCGTAGGTCCGGTGCGAGGTAATGTCGCGGAGCATCACCGACTGGCTGACGACATCGGCCGGAAAGATGTAGGTCTGGGTGTCTATATTGCTCGGCTCGAGGCCCTCGAGGAAGGCCGCCGCCCTCAGGGTCGTGGTTCCGTTGACGCTGAGCGGCCCGGTGTAAATGGTACCCCGGGTCGCCGTGGGTTCGCTGCCGTCGAGGGTGTAGCGAATCGTCGCATCCTCGGTGGCGCAGGTGATCTCGACATCGAAGCCCTGCTCGTAGACGCCGCGATCGACGCTGAAGCGGGTGTCAGCGACAAACCCCGCCGAGCCGCCGGCATCATTGGGAGAGCCCGGAGTTGGATTCTCGAAATAACGGTCGGCGAATTCCGCCACGCCCACCAGCTCGGGCAGGAGAAGAAAATCCTCGCTCTCGATGTCGTCGTTGAGTCCATGGAAGGCGAGGACATTCCCTCCATCGTGAAGCAGGTCCATCCTGTCGGTGATATCGATATTCTCCTGCCGCAGCGCCGCGGCCGCCGGACGATCCTCGAGAGCGGAGGCATCGTAGCCTGCATCATCCGGGGCGTTGCGCCGGACAAGCTCCTCTCCGTTGAGGTAGGCGATGAATCCATCGTCGTACCTTACCCGCAGGCGCAGCGAATCGATCTCCAGCGGCAGGGAGGCCTCGAACGGAATCCGCAGGTAGACCGAGGAGTTGACGCCGCGCAGGGCATCCTCGACATCCGTCTCGACGAAGGACGAGAGACCGCCGAGCTCCATGGGATGAACGCCCTCGCTCAGGGCCCGGATGTGGCCCGGCCCCAGGGCCTCGCTCCAGACGGCGACATCATCGATGAAACCATCGAAATAATCCGCCGCCGCATCGTTGGAGAAGCCGATGTTGATGTGCCGCTGCCAGTCGAAATCCGAGGACGACTTGGAGCCGCGCCGCACCAGCGCTCCATCGACGTAGATCCTCTGCCCCCCCTCGCCGACGACATGGGCGGCATGGTGCCACTGCCCATCGGCGAAGTTCCTGCCCGAGGAGGCGATGATCTGGTTGTTCCATACCCGCGTGGCGATATTCCCCCCGTTGAGATAGATGTGCCGGTCATGCCCGCCCGCGCCGAGGTCGCCATCGACGACACAGAAAAGTCCCCGGCCGCTCGATTCCGCCCTGAACCAGAAAGAGGCCGTATAGGCCGTCTCGGATACGTCGATCGCGACGCTGACGTAATCGTCCGAGCCATCGAAGCTGAGCGACTGGCCGCCGCCGAGCTGCTCAGGAGTCTGGTCGCTGAAATCCGCGCCATGGAGAACGCCCCCATGGCCCAGGCCGGAGGAATCGTTCACGTTCCCATCGAAGCTCCAATAGCCGATGGGAGGCTCTATCGGCGGCCCGCCGCCGGATGGATAGCCGATCCCCGTTTCGACCGGAATCCAGCCGGCTATCTCGTTGTCGACGAAGGTGTCGAGGCTGCCGTTCCAGGCGAGGCCTAAGAATCCGTCAGAGGGGACCAGCATCCTCGCCTGCGCGCCTTCGCGCACCAGCCGGTCACCGACCTGGCTCTCGCCGCGGCCGAACGAGAAGCCGCCGCGCTGCTGGGGAAAGGCCGGGGCGAACTCGGTGGAGGGAGAGCCAGCCGGGCGAACCAGGGCGAGGTACTCTCCATCGCCGTCGAGACTGAAATTCGTATGAAGCTCCCCTCCGGCAGCCCGCCTGTCCTTGCCGGAGGCGAATACGACCAGGTAGCTTCCCGCGCCCAGGTCCATCGCCGGCAGGGGCCACTTGAAGAGGTCTTCTGAGTCATCGCTCAGGTACCAGCCCTCAAGCGAGGCGGCCTCACTGCCGCTGTTGTAGAGCTCGATCCAGTCGGAGCTGTCGCCGTCCGAGTCGGAGAGCCCACCATCGTTCACGGCGAGGAATTCACTGATCACGATGTCCTGCTGCGCGCGCAGGCTTCCCGCTGCCAGGGCGCTGAAGAGAAACAGGATTCCATAGAGAGTTGTACGCATTTAAATCGCTTCCGGGAACGAAGCCGAGCCTTGAACAAAACCCCCTGGGTACAGCAATCTATGATACGCATAGTTCACGCGACAGCGAAGCTCCTTGTGGAAGTCGCCGGAAAACTAGCCTCCGAAACCGGTTGCCGATTCCTCCCCGGAATCAGGAGCCGGCAGAGGAATACCACAGGAGCAATTCCAGCGGCAAGGCGATCGAGCTGACGCGGACCTCGTCGATAAAAGCGCGCGCGTCGAGACCGATTTTTCCGGCGTGAAAACCGCGGCCGACCGTCCAGGTGCCGACATGGTTGATGAGGGCTCCTGAAAACTCCGTCGAGCCCTGCAGATGGCAGCGATTGCCCTCGACCAGGTAGAGCCGCATCTGGGAGCCATCGCTCATCGCCGCGACATGATACCACCTGCCGCTCTCGACCGGCTCGCGGCTGGCGACAGTGCGCACCTTGCCGCCTGAATCGATGGCGATGATCGCTATGCGGTTGTCCTTTCGGAGCTCGAGCTGAAGCGGCGCGCTGGCGGCCGCCGTCGGTTTGCCATCCTCGCCGACAATGGTCTGCCTGCGCCCGAGCTCGACCGGGCGAATAGATGCCTCCACCGTCCACTGGCCGAAGGCAAAGGTATTGATAACGTTCATGTGCGTGCGCGAGCGACCGTAGTCGGTGTAGAGGTCACGCGTGGCCCCCTTTCCGGCGATGGAATCATCCAACGCCCCGCGGTTCTCGAGGGCGAGCCGGGGAACGGTTGCGGCCGGCACCTCGGCTCCACCGCGCGGCGCGTTGCCTGCGGCATAGGCGTAGAGATGGTTTCGCTGCCCAGAAACATCGCGCACCGCGATGGAGTCGCGCGTC
>JAKUSY010000029.1 GCA_022451445.1 Planctomycetota bacterium | reverse complement strand
GGCGAGCTCGAGAATGTCTGTCGACTGTACGACATGGCGCGAGACACCGTAGAGTGCTCGGTGGGACACGAGGATGTCCAGAAGAGCATCCTGTTGGAGCTGGAGAGCTTCGGAAACCGCATAGTGGACACCCTCGGCGCCTTCTCCCGGTTCAATGATTTCAAGGATGATTCACAGGTGCGCTGGCTTGACTACCGTGAGGGCAGGGGAGGGGATGCCGGCGCCTCCCTGGGTTTCTCGGTGGCGCCGATCTCGGTAGCCGACGAGCTGAGAAACGCTCTCTTTGATGTGCTTGATACGGTGGTGCTCACCTCGGCGACGCTCTCGGTCGCGGGCAGGCCTGATTTCCTCGGTGAGCGGCTCGGTTTTCTCGACCTCCCCGCTGATCGCTTCAGCTTCAAGCGTTTCGAGTCGCCCTTCGACTTCAAGCGCCAGGCCCTGATGGTGGTTCCGACGGATCTCCCCGCCCCGAACCGGCCGGGCTACGAGGAGCGCCTGCCCGGAGTCCTCCTGGGCCTGCTGAAGGCCAGCGGCGGAAGGGCCTTCGTACTCTTCACCTCCTATTCGCTCCTGGACAGGATGCACAAGCGCCTTGAGAAGCCGCTGGTAGAGATGGGCTGCCATCCCATGGCCCAGGGGCAGGTGCAGCGCTCCGAGCTGCTCAAGAGGTTCTCCACCAGCGACAATGGCGTGTTGTTTGGAACCGACAGCTTCTGGGAGGGTGTGGATGTGAGGGGAGAGGCCCTCGAACACGTTATCATTACCCGCCTGCCGTTCAGGGTTCCAACCGAGCCGCTGCAGGAGGCTCGCCTCGAGGAGCTGAGTTCCAGGGGGGTCAACGCGTTCAGCAATTACACCATTCCCCAGGCCGTCCTGCGCTTCAAGCAGGGCTTCGGCCGCCTGGTTCGTTCGACGACGGACCGGGGGGTCATCTCGGTCCTCGATTCGAGGATCCTGACGAAGCGCTACGGTAAGATCTTCCTGCAGTCGCTGCCGGAGGTCGACCGCTTCGCCTCGAGCGCCGCGGCGGTGGTGGAGCGGGTGGAAGAGTTTTTCTCTCCCGCCGACCAGGTGTCGGAGCCTCGGAACAATGAATGAGCAGCCGGGAACCACTGGACGTTTCGCGCGGGTGATTCTCGCCGCCGGTCAATCGCGGCGCATGGGAGAGCCCAAGGCGTTGCTGCCCCTGGGGGATCGGAACGTGATCGAGCGTGTCATCGAGGCCGCCGGGAGCATCGTTGAGCTGACGGTCGTCGTCGCGAACCCCCTCCTGGCGGACGCCCTGGGTGGTCTCGGAGCCGGGGGGAGAGAGGGGTTCGAGTTGGTGTTGAATACGGATCCCGGCAGCGAGCAGATCGATTCGCTCAGGATGGGCATCGAGAGGATGATCTCCTCGATGGAGGAGCCACCCGATGGTTTCTTCCTGCACCCGGTTGACTATCCGCTGGTTGGTGAAGAAGACTACAGGGCCCTGCGCGCGGCGTTCAGTGAGCCGCCGGGGACGGGGATCGATGTCTTCCAGCCGGTCTTCGCTGAGCGCCACGGCCATCCGGTGCTCTGCCGGTGCTCGCTGGTTCGCAGGTTTCTCGAGCTGCCCGCCGGCGGGACGGCCCGGGATGTCATCCGGTCCTGTCCCCGGGGCTACGTTCTCACCTCCAACCCCGGAGTTGTAGAGGACATGGACACCCCCGAGGACTACTCCCGTCTTCTCAAGCTGATCGAGAGAGGCGATTCGCCCTAGGAGCCCGGGCCGTCGTCGGCCTGCTCGTCCCGGAGCTCCTCTTCCCGCAGCGAGAGCAGCTTTCCAAGCAGGTCGTCGAGGGGGGCGGCATCGATGGGTGAAGAGCCGACGTGGCAGTGACGGACAAAGCCGCAGCGGTCGATGATGAAGCTGGCCGGCCGGGCGACGTTGACGGCGCCCCAGGAAAACTTCTGGAAGACCCCGAAGGCTAGGCTCGCCTCAAAGAGAGGATCGATGAGGAGGCTGAAGGGGCAGGTTCCGTCATCAAGATATTTCCGGGCGCCCGCGCGGTCTTCACAGGAAACGATCAGGAGGGTCCCCGCGAGCTCGGCGATCCGCTCTTTCGAGCGAACGAGGTATTCGATCCGCTCCCGGGAGGCCGGGTCCCATGTTCCGCGAATGAACTCCAGCAGCACCGAGCCCTTGCGGAGGGCCGGATGCAGCGAGACCTCGGCGTCATGGGGCGTCGTGAGGGTGAAATCCGGGGCCGGGTCTCCCCGCGATATTTTCTTCGCCATAGAGTGTCTATCCTCATCGTTGGGCTCATCCGCCAAGGATAGACAGATGGCGCCTCCGCCTCAATCGCTTATCGCCATAGGCGCCTCAGAATATTCTCCTGCCGGCGACCCGTGCCCCGCAGTACTCGCCGGCCGCCCGGGCGATCTCATCCAATACCGAATCGATATAGCTGCGCGGGTGCTCGGCGGGGGACCAGCAGGCAGCCATCGCGCGGTTGGTGTCGGGCCCGACACGGGTCCTGTGGGAGCCATGGCTGGGGTTGCCGAAGGGGCCCTCTTCATCGGCGCAGACGAGCTTGCCCTCCAGGCTCATCGAACGTTCGCTGATAACCCGGAGCTCTTCTCCGGGGAGGCCGACGCGGAAAGTCACCGGTGGGACGATAGAACTCCAGTCGTAGAGTCCCAGGGGACATTGCAGCTTGAGGCTCGCCATGTTGATGCAATCAACCAGCTTGTTGACCTTCGGAAGCGGCTGCTTCTTCAGGACCCTGCGCAGCAGCCGCTCCGAGCTTGGGCGATCCCTGGTCGGATCGATGCCGACACGCCGGTAGAGCTTCCTGGTACGTGCGACGGCCTCGATCTCAGTGGGCTTGCGCTCAGCCGAGAGGCGGCGATACTCTTCGCAGATTTTTTCCAGCTCCAGGTCCAGGGCAGGATCAGGGGGGCCGTTCTTCACGTCATCGAGAAAGACCACGCCGATGCGGACGATCGCCTGGAGCGTTTCAGAGATCCTGACCTGTTCGAGACGCATAGATTTTCACATCCGGTTGAGAGCCATTTTACTCTCCAGCGTTATTTGCCACGGAAAATTCCAGTGAATTAAAACGCTCCGGGCTCCCCGCCGTGGAGAAGGCGCCGGGCCGCGGATAGTGGAATCTCGCTTTGAGTTCTCGTACCCCGGCTGGAAAAGAGGTAAAAAGTGAGCCATGAGCAGGGCGGATGATATCGAGACGGCCTCCGGCAGGGTGGGCAGGGATGATGGCACGCCCCGCACCCGCACGGAGGCGCTCATCCATCTTCTTGGAGATGATGACACAGGGATCCGGTCCCAGGCCTGGGGACACCTGGAGAAGCTGGGCAAGGATGCGCTCGACAGCGCCCTGGCGGCGGCCGCGGACTCCGAGGATCCGGAGGTGAAGAAGCAGGCGGGCCGCTTCGCGCACGAATACAGGCGCAGGGAAGTGTTCAAGGAATGGCTGAAGTTCTGCCGCGGCGAAGAGCTCGATCTCGAGACGGGCTCGCTCCTCATCGCCCGCAGCGAATACCCCGACCTCGATCCCGCTGCCTGTACAGATGCCCTTGATGCGTTTGCCGGCGCGCTCGAGCGCCGTGTTGAGGCGGCCTCGGGGACGGATGCGAGAATCGCCGTCCTGGTCGATCTGCTCTCGCGAGAGGCTGAATTCAAGGGCAACGAGGAGGATTATTACGAGGCCGACAATAGCTACCTGAACCGCGTCCTGGAGACCAGGCTCGGGATTCCCATCAGCCTCTCTGCGATCTACCTGCTCGTGGCGAGACGCTGTGGTCTCGCATTGTCCGGCGTCGCCTTTCCCCGGCATTTTATCCTGAAGTTCGATTCCCGGGAGGAGGACAGGACGATCGAGATGTTTCTCGATCCTTTTCATGGCGGCCGGCGGCTCGGGGTGAAGGAGTGCGCCGCCATCCTGGAATCGGACGGGGAGAGCTTCAGCGACGAGCACCTGCGGGCGGTTGGCGATCGCGTCATCCTCGGCAGGATGCTAGGCAACCTGCTCAACGTCTACCACTCTCGCGGAGACAGGCGCCGCATGAACAGGATCTCCGCGATGCTGAAGCTCCTGCAGGAGCCGCAGGAGTGAGGCCCCGGCCGCCGCCGCTCAGATCTCGAGATGCTCGGGTTCCTTGCGGAAGGTGGTCAGGTTGCGGTGCCCATCTTCGGTCACGACCAGGAGGTCCTCGATGCGGACTCCGCCGACACCCGGGTAGTAGAGCCCGGGCTCGATGGTGATGACATGCCCTGCCTTCAGCTCGTGGCCGACCTTCCCGAGCCTGGGGTTCTCGTGGATATCGAGCCCCACGCCGTGTCCGGTCCCGTGGAAGAAACCCTCCTTGATGCCATCGCGCTCCCCGGTCTTATTGCCGCTCTTTTCGAAGTGCTCGACGATACCCTGGTGAATCCGCTTTCCACAGGCGCCGGCCTTGATCGATTTGATGGCCCAGTCCTGGGCCTCGAATACGTCCTGGTAGAGCTTCTTGACCTCATCGGAGGCCTTGCCCCGGACGACCGTACGGGTCATGTCGCCCCAATAGCGGGTGACCAGAGAGCGCGGAAAGATATCGATGATGATCGTCTGGTTGGCCGGGATGGGGCCGTGGCCGTGCTGGTGGGGGTCGCAGCATTGGTCGCCGGCAGCGATGATCGTGCCCTGTTCCGGGGAGCAGTCTACATCCAGGAGCCGCTTGTGGGTCTCCCGCTGCAGCCACTCTGAGGTCAGCACCTCACCCTCGTGGTGGAGCAGGTCATCCTTGATCTCGCTTGAGCGCAGGGTCTCTACGATGAATTCCATGGCCTGTTCGCCGGCCCTCTGGCAGTTGGCTATGTGATCGATCTGCTCCGGTGTCTTGAGCCAGGTCTCGGGGAAGATCGGGTCCTCGCGGCAGTCGAGCTCGTAGCCGAGCTCACGCAGCTGCCCAGCCTGCCCCAGCGGCATGCTGGCGGGGACACAGAGCTTCTGCGCTCCGCCTTGTGAGCGCAGGAAGAGATCGGCGATCGAGGCCAGCCGGGCTGTCTTTCCCTGGGAGCGAAGCTCCGCCTCCAGCTCCGCGGTGCCGACGACCTCGTCGACATCCGCCTCCTTCTTCGCGCGGCCGTATTCGAGATCGCTGACGAGGAGAAATTTACGGCCGCCATGCTCGATGTAGATCAACGGGTCGCCCACGAGAAACCGGGTGGCGTAGAAGAGATCCGAATCCTTCTTGCTGTCGTTGATGATCAGGACGGTCTCGGCGGTGGGCTTTCGAAGGCGGGTCATGGGCTTGTCACTTATCGAGGGTGCAGTCGACGGTCTCTATCGTCTTGCGAATGTTTTCCATGAACTGGTCGGCCACGGCGCCGTCGATCAGGCGATGGTCGAAGGTGAGGGTGAGGTAGGACATGTTGCGTACGCCGATGGAGTCGGTTCCGGGTACGACCACCACCCTCTTCTGGACCGCTCCGAAGCAGAGGATGCCGGACTGCGGCTGGTTGATGATCGGCGTTCCTATGAGGGTTCCCCAACCCCCGGGATTGGTGATGGTGAAGGTGCCGCCCTGGACCTCTCCTGGTTTGAGGGTCTTGCTGCGGGCCCGGTCGGCCAGGTCGCTCACCCCGGCGGCGATCTCCGCGATACTCAGCTTGTCCGCCTGGTGCAGGACGGGAACGACGAGGCCGTTGTCCAATGCGACGGCGAGCCCGATGTTGACCTCCGCCTTGTAGTGGATCTTGTCATCAACGAGCGATGCGTTGAGGTCGGGGTGGGTTTTCAGCGCCCGGGCCACGGCCTGGGTGAGGAAGGGGAGGTAGGTCAGCTTCACCCCGCGCTCCTGCCACTCGGCCCTGTGCTTCTTGCGGAACTCGTCGACATCGGTGAAGTCGACCTCGTGAACCGTCGAGACATGGGGAGAGGTGCTCTTTGAGTGGACCATGTGCTCGGCGATTTTGCGGCGCATGAGCGACATCGGCTCGATCCGGTCGCCCCTGGGGGGGGAGACGGGTTTGTTGCCGGGGTCGGCGCCCGCGGCCGGGGGGGCGCCCTTGCGGCTCTCGATGTAGTTGAGCACGTCTTTTCTGCTCAGGCGTCCGCCCTCGCCGGTTCCCTGGATTTCAGAGGCGTTGAGCCCGTGATCACGCACGAGCTTGCGTACGGCTGGGGAGAGCCAGGCCTTGTCGTCGTTCTCGGCCTCGGCAGAGGAGCCCGCCTTATCCCGGGCGTCCGCGGCCGCCTCGGCGGATCTTTTCAGCGCGGCGGGGTCGGGCTTTTCCTCGCTGAGAATACACACGAGGGTGTCTACCGGAACGGTCTCTCCTTCCTCTACCAGCACCTCGGCGATGTAGCCGCTGGCGGGCGAGGGGATCGCAGTGTCCACCTTGTCGGTCGAGATCTCCAGCAGGGGCGCATCTCTCTCGATCCTGTCGCCGGGAGCGACGAACCACTTGATGACGGTCCCCTCGGTGATGCTCTCACCCATCTGGGGCATCTTGATTTCCCCCGGCATGGTGGGGCTCCTTTCCACACGCTCTGAGAGCAGGAATATTAAGGAATCAGGACCGATTTGTCACCTTCTCAGATGGGTCCGAGCGGGGGTTGGAAAGAGGATGGACGATAGCTTACACGAAGCGGCAGTGGGGGCTTTTTTTCAGCCTGAAGCCGAGCTTCTCCAGCAGCTGTTTCAGTTCGGTGGCGTGGCCGTGGATGTCGTCGATGAGGTCGTACATATCCGAAGAAACCCGGAGGGAAAAAAATGGCGGGAGTGCATGGGAATCGAACCCACCTACCGTGTTGTTCGCACGATACCTAGGATTTGAAGTCCCGGAGGCCCACCAGGTGCCTATTCACTCCCGCGCGTTTCTTCATTCTACCCTATTGAGAGGTCCCGTGCAGCGTGTTCCGCTGTCTTCGAATCCACTTCTCAGTCGAAGAAGCCCATGTCCTTGGCGCAGGTATGGACCATGAGGGACGCGTTTCTCACCAGGTCGCGGGCGGCGACGTCTGTGGGCTCGAGCTCGATGAGTCGCTGGGAGGCTCTCTGCGCCAGCGCGAAATGGTCGCGGGCCAGCCTCTTATTCGCCAGCGCGTTGTCCATTCCCGGCAGCGAGCGGGCGAGGTATTCCCGTCCCTTCCTGAAGTGCTTGATTCCATAATCCATCAGGGCCTTCGGAGCGCCGGGAAGGGGCGTATTCGTGGCGAGCTCCTCGACCGGCCGGAGGCTGATGGAGGGCGGAGGTTTCGGCTCCGATGGCTTTTTCGCGGCCGCGGCCTTCGCCAGGGGCTCGCTGCGTCCCGTGCCTCTCTTCCAATAGCGTGTGAGGCGCTCCAGGTTGTCCGGAAAATAGGTCTCCAGCAGCCAGCTGAAGTCCTTGCTGGCGAAGGCGCTGTCGAGGAATTTCGTTCCCTCTCTGCTCAACTTGTTGGTCTTGGCAAAGAGCGCGAGAGAGAAGAGATCGCTGAGGTAGCCGTAGCTGCCGCTCTTGTCCAGCTCGCCGGTCCTTTTTCGAAGCTCCCTCTCCTTGGCGCTGCGCCAGTCCTCGCGGCTGATCCCGGTCTCCTTCTCGATCCCGCCGCGGCGCAGGCGGGCCTCCTCTCCATACCCGGACTGGATCCAGATGTACTCCTCGCTCCGCCGCAGGATCCTGACGGTCCGCTTCAGCAGCTCGCCTGCGGAGTTGCGGTAGTGGATCTCGAAGAGGTCGCTGGCGCCGACGAGCTGGCTGACGGGAGTCTGGCGGGTCAGCTCGCGCATGAGAGCGACCCGGTAGCGCTGCCGGCGGAGCTGCGCCTGGCGCTCCCTGGCCTCGGGCAGCTGCTCGAGCTTCTTGTAGCATTTTCCGGCAAGCTCGTAGTCCATCGACAGGAGCGCGTCCTCGGCGAGGTTCTCGAGAGAGGCACCGTCGGCCGGAAGGGTCGCGGGCTGCGCGGGGGCGGGCCGGGCGCCCGGTTGTTTCCCCGAGTGAACGAGCAGCTTGCCGCTGTCCTCGCTCCGCAGGCGGCCGAGCACCAGCTTGACGTCCTCGGCCTGCTGTCTCGAGAGCTTTCGGCTGCAGACGACCTTGCCTTTTTCCCACTACCAGTTTGAGCCGAGGGCCCTGGCGATCCTGTCGATCAGGCGTCCGATCGTGCAGCCCTTCGCTTCGAAATCGAGCCTGCTGTCGCCGGCCAGCCCCTGTAGCTCGAGCCGGAGGCCGAACCAGCGCAGGAAGCTGCCGAGTTTCCGGATCTCGAGCGATGGGAAGCTGATCTCTACCGGCTCCTTCAGCGCGGCGTACATCTCCTCCTGCGCCGGGCTGAAGCCGATCTCCAGGTCCCAGATCTCGAACCAGTTCCTCGGATGGCCGAGGGGATTGCGCAGGAATCTGCCGACGAGGGTGATCCTGTGCCCCCTGGGGGCCGCGGCGAGCTTCTTGTGAATCTCGAAGGGGTAGTATTTCGCAAGCCCGCCGACCTTCAGCAGCCAGCCGTTGGAGGCGAGGTGCTCGAGGTCGGCCTTCGCCCCGGGAAGCCAGGTGAAAAAATTGACGTTGTGCCGGATGGCCCCGATGATCGTGACGTTCGACTTATTGCCGCCGGCCGGATCGGCCTTGTGGTTGACCAGTATTCCCTCGACGGTGAGCCATTGCCTGGTGTTCGCGTCGGGAAAGGCGGAGAGGAGCTCGGGGCTGAGCACGGTGGCGGGCGGTGAGCGTAGCGTGGGGGCCTCCGAGAAATTGGTGACCTTATTCCTGGCGCGCAGCATGTCGTAGCTCGTGAGCCAGGAGGTGAACTCGCAGGTGAAGGCGAGCATGAAGTTGGCTTTTACCGGGAGCTTGTATTTCAAGGTTTCCCACGTTCCGCTCGCTTCCTTGATGGCGGAGGGGCACTAGGGCAGGGGGCCGAGCTTCTCGTGCAGCTCGGCCGAGAGAGAGAACTTGGGCTTCACCGACCGGAAATAATCAAGGGTCGCGGCCTCCTTCGTTTCCAGGACGAGCCTCTGAACCGTCTTGATCCCCTGGGTGAGGGAGCGGTCGAGAACATCCTTGTCGCGGACCTTGTCGAGGATCCTGGTCAGAGCCTTGCGCTCCTTGTCGGTGATCTTGTAGTCCTCGGTGGTGTATTGCATGCCGACGCAGGAGGTGCAGAAGGTGTAGCCGACTCCCGTGCAGCGCCTGCAGGCGGCCTTGATCGTTTTTGAACGCACCCTGACGTTCTGGGTTCCAGCGCCTCCGCAGGAGGTGCACTTCAGGAAGCCCCCGTAGCGGGTGCAGCGCCTACAGGGACGGAGACTTCTCTTCTTGGGCTCGAAGACCTCCTTGAAGTGGGCATCGTCGATGCGATCGGCGCAGCGTGCCAGCCTCTCGAGCACCTGCGCGCGAGGAACGAAGTCGGCGCTCAAGGCCCCCTCGGGAAGGAGCTTGAAGGCGGCGGAATATTTCAGCCGGGCGTTCGCCGGCTCTCCCTCCTTGTAGAGCTGGTCGCCTTCGGTGACCAGGATTCGCTGCCTGCGGCTGGTCTCGGTCTGGGCCTCTTTCAGGAGCGCGGCCGCGGCCCTGTGGTTGAAGCTCGAGGTGAGGTGCCGGAGCCTCCTGTAGGCGCTTGAATAGAGCTTGTTGCGGATCTCGATGCGGGCGAGCCGGTAGACGGCCTCGGGGTAGTTTTTTTCGCCGCTGCCCAGGCCGGACACCATGCGGTAGCAGCGCTCGGCCCAGCCCGGACGTTTTCTCTCTTCGCACCACTGGCCCAGATCCAGGAGGGCGGCTGCGTCGGCCGGATCCGTTTTCTCCAGGCGGACGCGAAATTCGGCGTCCCCATCAGCCTGCGGCTGGGCGAGGAGGAGTAGGCAGACTAGGGTCCGGGTCATCGGCTGATCGTCACCTTTGTGAAATCCTGGTAAGGAAGGCCCCGAAAAGCGATTGTAGCCCCTGGCATGCGTCACTTGCCTGAATTATTATTCGTTCCGGCGGACTGGCGCGCGGGTGGAGCTCTCAGCTGAGGATGGAGAGCTTCAGGAGGAAGCTCTCATTCGCTTCGGGTTCGGGCTGGCGCGCTACGATGATGACCCTGTCGCCGCTGGAGACGATCCCGTCATCGCGGAGTTTTTTCAGGGCGTGGGGTACGAGGTTGTCGAGCTTCTTCTCCCGGGGCATGGTCGTCAGGCTGAGGCCCCGGTGGAGCAGGAGGCGGCGCAGGTTGGAGTGGTCAACCAGGACGCCGTATACCGGTACGGTGGGAGACGCGGTGGAGAGGGCGCGATGGGTGGTGCCCTCGATGGAGAAGCCGAGAATACAGTCGGCGTTCATGTATTCGGCGAAGATGACCGCCGAGGCGGCCAGCAGGTCGTTGATTCCCTCCATGCCGGCAACCGGGGTGTGGGCGCCGCGGTTCCTGCGGTTGAACTCGAGCTCCGCCTCGCGGGCGATCCGGTCCATCTCCTCTACTGATTCTACGGGGTATTTCCCCATCGCCGTCTCCGCCGACAGCATGATGGCGTGGCTGCCGTCGAGTACGGCGCTGTAGACGTCGTTGACCTCCGCCCTGGTGGGCTGCGGATGGTCGATCATGGATTCGAGCATCTGGGTCGCCGTGATGGACGGGATTCCCAGGGCGTTGGCCTGGGAGATGATCGATTCCTGGATGCCAGGGACCTTTTCCCGCGGCAGGGTCACTCCGAGATCTCCACGGGCGATGAGCACCGCGTTGGTCGCCTTCAGGATCTCGTCCAGGTTTTGTATGCCGGCGCCGTCTTCGATCTTGGCGACGATGAAGGTGTCTTTTTTCCCCCAGGATTCGAGGTTCTCGCGCATCTTTCCGATCTCGTCAGCTGATCGCACGAAGCTCATGGCGATCATGTCGAGGCCCAGGGCCGCTCCAAAGCGCGCGTCCTCGAGGTCCTTGTTGTTGAGAATCGGGAACTCGAGCTCCGAGTCCGGGAAGATGACTCCCTTGCGGCTGTAGATCTCCGCTCCCTTGCGGACCTCGCATTGGAGCTCTCCCTTGGAGCAGGCGATCACCTCGAGCTCGATCTTGGCGTCATCGAGGAAGACCCGGTGCCCCGCCTTGACGAAGCGTTCGACCCCGGGGTAGTCGATGCCCAGGCGCTCCGCGGTGATCTCTTCGCCGTGGCTGATGAGCACCTCGTCGCCCTGGCGCAGAATGATGCGGGTGGCGGCGTCCGCGTGGCCGAGGCGTACCTTGTGTCCCTGCAGATCCTGCATGATCGCCACGGGCCTGTTCGTCCTCTTCGAGGCGGCGCGTATTTCTCCGACCAGCTCCCGGTGCGTCTCGTGCGTTCCATGGGAAAAGTTCAGCCGGGCGACATTCATGCCGGCCTCGATGAGTTTTTCGATCGCCTCCGGGCTGGAGCTCGAGGGCCCCAGCGTGCAGACGCTCCTGCAGGCGCGCGGGTCATTTTCGAACTTGCTGTCTTCCCGCCGCGGGCGGGCCGGGTCTGTGTCTTCCGCCATGGATACCAGGCCTGTTCTGAGAGCTGCGGATTGTACCAGTTGATACCGGGAAGGTCCCCGCTACATGGCGGGGCTTCCGGCGCGCTGTTGGTGCAGGCAATACAGTAACGGATGCCGCTCGAGAGAGCGAGAGGGGAGGATGGGTATCGGGGGAAGGCCTCCGGCGGGATTTTTACTGTCATGGGAAGGTATTATTGCCCGGGAGGTCCAGTTTGGAGGATGCCGGCGTCGGCCCCTGTGCTTAAGTGGACCTCGTGAAACGCTGCGGCTCGGCGGGTGGCTTCTCATGAGATGGTAAAAGGACGAGCTGGAATATGAACCTGGCCGGAAGCATAGCGGTTGTCACCGGGGCCTCGAGCGGGATCGGAGAGGCCATCGCCCTCGAGCTCGCCGCCCGGGGCGTCCGGCTCACGCTCACCGCCCGCAGGGAAGATCGTCTCGAAGCTCTCGGCGGCAGGATCTCCTCGCGGGGCGCCGAGGCGCCCCTGCTGGTGGCGGCCGATCTGCGCGAAGCAGAAGACATCGGGCGGATTTTCGAGGAGTCCCGGGCTCGCTGGGGCGGGCTCGACATCCTCGTCAACAATGCCGGGCTGGGCCGCAAGGCGGGCTTTCACGATGGAGCCACCGAGGACTGGAGGGAGATGCTGGAGGTGAACGTCCTGGCGTTGACGGTCGCCTGCCGCGAGGCGTTGGCGTCCTTCGACAAGGACAGGGGCGGGCATATTCTGAATGTCTCCAGCATGGCCGGGCACCGCATACCGCCGCGGGGCGGCTTCTACGCGGCCACCAAGTTCGCGGTGCGAGCCATCACCGAATGCCTGCGCCAGGAATTGCGCACCCTGCGCAGTCCCTCGCGGGTCAGCGAGATCTCGCCAGGGTTTGTCACCACCGAGTTTCACGATGTATTCTACCGCGGCGATGCGGAACAGATAGCCGAGCGGTTGCCGGACTACAGGGTCCTGGAGCCGCGGGATGTGGCCGCCTCGGTGCTTCATATTCTCGAGGCTCCCGATCACGTGGCGATACACGATGTCCTCATCAGGTCCAATGAGCAGGAGAGTTGAAGTGCGTTCTTTTTGCGTAGCGCTCCTGACGGCATCCTGTTTCTTCCTGCCCGGCTGCCGTGATGAGGGGGCGTCGGTGAAGCCGCCTCCAGCCTCGCTTGGCGACAGCGATCCGCGCATCGACGAGGCCCTGGTGAAGATCGCCGCCGGCGCTCTCGAAGAGGCGCGGACAATCATCACCGAGGTGCTGGCTGACCATCCGGAGTCTTACCGATGCCGCTTCCTGGAGGCCTTTACCTGGCACCGGCAGAAGCGCTATGAGAAGGCCCGCAAGGGTTTCGAGGAGGTGCTGCGGTCGGGGGCTGTCTTTGCGGGCAGTGCCGCCGTTCTTCATTTTCACGGCTGGGCTCTCTACCATCTCGGTCGCCTGCGCGAGGCGGAGGCGGCCTTGAGAAAACACGCCGCCGCCGTCCCGCGGACCGCGGGAACCTGGTTCGGGCTCGGGTTGATCGCGCTCGAGGGCAATCGCCTCGGCGAGGCCGAGTCCTTTCTCATGAAGGCCCGGGAGCTGCAGGCCAGCGATCCCCGCAAGAAGAAGGAGCTGGCGAAGACCCTGGCCAGGCTTGGTGAGGTTCACGCCCTGCAGGGCGGGCTCGAGCCGGCCAGGAAGGAGCTCGAGGAGGCCGTCAGGGCCTGGCCCGGTCATTACAACGCCCACTACAGGCTCTACCGGGTCCTTTTGCGCCTGGGCGACAAGGATGCGGCGGAGTCGGCGCTGAAGCGGCACCAGGAAATCGCCGCGGAGGCTCCGGAGGGGAGGGCGGGATCTTGAAGCGCCCGGCCGCCTTGTTTTCGATCCTGTGGCTGGCGTTTTGCGCCCTGGGTGGTTGCGCCGAGCAGCCTCCTCCGGTCGGCCGGAGAGCTGTTGGGCCGGGTATCCGCATGGGCGAGCCCGCCGCTGCTTCGACAGGGCTTGATCTCGTTCTCACCTCCGGAGGTACTCCCTCGAGGGAGATCCTCGAGGTGAAGGGCTGCGGGCTGGCGCTCATCGATTTTGACTCCGATGGAGACCTCGACATCTTCGCTCCCAATGGAGCGACCCTCGCGGCTCCCGAGGAGGGGCCGGGCTGCAGGATGTTCGAGAACCGTGGGGAGCTGAAATTTGTCGATGCGACGGTCCGGCTGGGCCTCGGGTTGCGGCGCTGGAGCTTCGGCGTGGCGGTAGGGGACTATGATGGAGATGGCCACGATGATCTCTTCATCGCCTGCTACGGACCCAATGTCCTGCTGCGCAATAAGGCCGGCGGTGGCTTCGAGGACGTCTCCGAGGCGGCCGGTATCGCCGATGGGGGCTGGGGAACAGGCTGCGCCTTCGCCGATACCGATGGAGATGGGGACCTCGACCTCTACGTCTGCAATTATCTAGCCTTCGATCCGGAAAAGCCGCCTTCGCGCGCGGCCTTCAAGAAGACCGAGGTGCTCGGGGGACCGCTCGGCCTCGACGCCCAGCACGACATCCTGTACGAAAATCTCGGCGATGGAGCCTTCAGGGATGCGAGCGTCGCTTCAGGTGTTCGCTCGGTGGAGGCCGCCTACGCGCTGAACGTGGCTATTGTCGATCTCAACGGCGACTCGAGGCAGGATATCTTCGTCGGCAACGACTCGATGGGAAACTACCTCTTCAGCAACCGGGGCGGCGGGCGTTTTCGCGAGGTGGGGGTCGAGAGCGGCGTCTCGGCCAATTCCGATGGCGCCTCCCAGGCGACGATGGGGATCGCCGTGGGGGATGTGGATGGCAACGGTTTTCCCGACATCTTCACCACCAACTTTTCGGGCGACACCAACACCCTGCACCTGAATCTCGACGGAGCTTTTTTCGCCGACAGGACGCGCGGGTGGGGACTCGGCAGGGTCTCGATGACCAGCCTCGGCTGGGCGTGTGATTTTTGCGATCTGGACCAAGATGGGGATGAGGACCTGGTCGTCTTCAACGGGCATGTCTTTCCCCAGGCGACGCCCGAGGGCATGGATTCGCCCTATCTGCAGCCGCCGCTGCTCTTTGTGCGTGGCGCCTCGC
>JAKUSY010000289.1 GCA_022451445.1 Planctomycetota bacterium | reverse complement strand
CGACGAGCTCCAGCTTCTCTATGCTGAGCTCCTCGCTGGCTGAATCCAGCCGGGGCCCCTCGTAACGACACGGCCAGGCGCCGTAAAAATTCCAGCGGCCCTTCTCTCGCATCGCCGCGTCCAGCAGGACAATCGAGCCGTTGCGAAGATCCTCCTCGCCCTCCTCGACGCGCCTGCGCCACAGGTAGAGGGCGGCCGAGGAGGTGACTCCCCGGCTGAGCCGGACATTGCCGTAGATGGGTCGCCCGGGGATTTTCAGCGGAGCCGACTGGTTGCCGACCCTGTACTCGATCACCTCGGAGCGCGAGATGAGACCGCTCACATCGCGAAAACCCCCGACCACCCCCGTTCCGTCCTCTTCGAGCCCATCGATCTCCACCAGGAAATTACAGCCGGACGTAAGCGGAAAAGAAGGTCTCGGCCGGCTCTCTTCGCCTCGAATCCTGATCATCAGATCGTCGCCTCCTCGATCTCGACCTCTCCGGGAGCCGGGCTGAAAACCCTCTCAACAGCGACCCCCGCTCCGGAATCGAGACGAGCCCTCACCTCGATGGAGAGCCTGCGCTCGTCCGCCTCATCGGTGTCCAGCCCACTCCCCTCCATCGCCACCTCGAGGTCAAAGCCGTTTCGAAACGGCAGGAAGCCATCGACACCCAGGCTGTGCAGAAAAGCCCTGAGCTCACGCTCGAGCCGTCTCACCATGGATTCGGAGGCGAACTCGAACACCGTCCAGCGGGTTCCCTCCTCGAGAGAGCGGTAGAGCCCCTGCCACCTGCGCCAGGCGACCAGGCCACGAAGCTCCCCGCAGAAGGGGAACCTGTCCTTCTCCAGGCCGACCCCGCTGCGAATACCGAGCCTCGATCGCTCGACCTCCGAGGGGGTTCTCAGGGGGAAGAAATCCCGCGAGTAGAGATGTCCGGCCAGAGCGGCAGCGACGGATTCTCCGGGTGGAGTATTTTTCAGCAGGAGGATGTTTGGAAGAGGCCTGCGCAGGACCGGCCGTGGCAGCTCGGCCGTCGCCGGGTCTGTCGCTACGGAGCAGCAAACCAGGAGCCTCGGATGCTGCAGGGCGAAATCTTCCAGCAGACCGGCGGCCCCGGAGACGACCGGAGGCAGCACCAGGGTGCCGAGATTCTCCCGCTCGGCCAGCTTGTAGAGCCCCGAGCGTTCACCCGGCCCTCCATCCTCACCCATCAGAAACGAGAGCTCGTCCCACCCGAGCGCGTCCTCCCCATCGCTGCGCTCCTGAGGGGGCGGCGAGGTCTCCAGCAGGTGATCAGCCCCGCCGTTGGCGATAAACACCTCCTCCAGCGCCTCCCGCGCCGGAGCCGTCCAGCCCAGCAGGGCGGTCTTGCCGCAGCCGACCCAGCGCAGGGAACTCCTCTCTATAGTGGACATGAATTCACTCTCCCTCTTCTTTCAGAACCCGCTCGAGATTCACCTCTCTCTCCAAGACCCTCTCCACCCTCTCGTATTGCCGTGAAACCATCGGCAGCGAAACCTTGAAGCTGACCCCGAGGTGATGCCTGTCAAATCCCAGGTCCCGCCAGACGCCGGGTTCATCGACGACCTCCACCGGGAGCTCACCGATCGCCAGGGGCAATTCCTTCTCGAGACCTTTCTCGATTTCCGCCACCGGCAGGAGAGCGTTGCGATGCAGAAACTCGACAGCCGCGGCGATAGCCCCCATCTCCTCCTGCGAGGTCGCCTCGATGATCATGAAGATGAAGTGCAGGTCAAGCCACAGGTCGCCTCGGCTGAGACGCCCGGGCAGAGCGGGCTCGGCCGAGGGCTGAACCCGAACACCTGCCTGGCGCCAGGATGCGGAAGGAACGATCCGATGGAGGTAGAGCGCAGCCCTGGAACCCTGCTCAGCGCCGGCAGCTGAACGGCCCTGCGGAACATCTACAGGATGGGCGAGGTAGACCGGGATGGGCAACTCCTCGGCGCCGCCCTGGATGCACTCCTCGAGACGGATGGCCAGGTAGCGGCTGAGATCGAAAAAATCACCCGGCCTCATCTGCAGCCCGCCCCCGGTTTTCCGGAACCCGGCGAAGCTCCCGCCGGACGCCCGCTCGAAACCCGCGCTCTGTAATGTTCAGTCAAGTTCATCTCTATACCCGTCTCCGCTGGTTCCTCTCAGTTCACGCCCAGGTACTCCTCAACAAGCTCGTTTACCGATGTATAGGAGAAAGCGTCCGGGCAATAGTCCGTGCCCTGCGTTGTCTCCTCGCCGGCAGTCTTGCGAATGGGCACATAGCCTCCCTCCAGGCGCTGAACACCCAGGAGTTCGACCACCGCCCCATCCTCGCCTTCCCCGAACCGCCGGACACTTACCGCTCCATGGAGGCTGTTGTGAAAAAGAAAAACTCCCCGCGGAGTATCTACCAGGAACTCGAGCCCCTCCAGCAGCCGGCCGCCCGGCTCGCGGCCAGGCTCCTGCCGACCATCCTCCAGCAGCGCCAACCTGTCCCTGAAGCACCGCAGGAGGCTCCTGAAGAACCGGCCAACAGCCTGGGAATGGCCACGTGGAGCTCCGGGCTCAACGGCCGAGTGGTTCTCCCCCATCGGAGGTGAAAACGCCCTGGCTACGGTTCGACGAAGAATCGTCATTTTCCTTCCCGCCCCTTCAATGCCAATGCTCCGGTCTCCATCACTCAGCCTCCGCTGGCTCGACCTCGAGGCGAAGGCGAGCTCTCAGATCATCCAGGAGAGCCTCCTTCTCCAGCAATCTCCTCCTGACATCATCCACGTACCGCCTCAAGAGCAGCAGCTCGCACGAGCGGCTCGACTCCTGGTCCTCGAGGCCGTCGAGGCGGCTCTCCTGGTCCCGGCGATTCTTCTCGGCGGCGGCAAGGCGTCCCTGCAGGACCTCGAACTCGCGGCCGAGATGGCCCTCCTTGTTCTCCCGCTCACGCTCGAGGGAAGACAACTCACGGCTGACCTCCTGGAGCCTGCCCTCGAGCAGGGCGAGAGCGTCCGCCTGGGAAGCTATGGTTTCACGTTGCCGCGCGCTCTCGCTGTCGAGAAGCTCTCGCTCCTTCTGCGCTTCGCCGCAACGAGCCTCCAGCTCCGTACGGGAGGCCAGGCCCCGCTCGAACTCGGTGGCGCGCTCCTCGAGCTCGCGCTCGCGAGCCTTCAGCTCCGCGGCGGACTTCGCATTCAGGGCCTCCAGCTCTTCGATGCGCCTCGCGAAGGACTCCCGGAGCTCAGTCCTGCTGTCTTCCAGGCACCTGCGGTTTTCCGCAGCCAGGCTGTCACGCTCGCCACGGTAGGTCTCCGTCTCCCGCTTCCTCTCAGCCAGCGATGAATCGAGCTCCTTGCGAATATCGAGACCCTCAGCTCGTAAGGCCGCCGATTCTTCACGATGTTTTTCGAACTCGTCTTCGCTCAACTCCAGGCGCTTCTTCTCCTCTTCGGCCGCCTCCAATCGCAGGAGAAGCTGCTGGCGACCCAGCGCCGCCTCGGCCAGCTCGGCCGCCTTCGCAGACAACTTCCCGCCCAGGTCTTCACGCTCAGCTTCACTCTCGCGGTATTTTTCGCCAAGGCTCCGCAGCTCATCCCGGGCCTGCTCGATGTCTCCGGCAGAACCGCGCGCCCCATCGAGTTCCTCGCGGACAACGTCAAGTTCTTCCTGGAGAGCCCGGGTCCTGCTCTCGATTACCTGCTCCGGCTCTGCCTGCTCCTTCTCGAGGCGTGAGATCTTCCCCCGGGCGGCCTTCAGCAGGACCGCGAGTCGCGTCCTGATCTCCAGGGCGCTCTTGAGCTCCTCCGCCAGCCGCTCCTGCTCGAGCCCCGTCGCCTCCGTCTGCGCCGGCAGGCCGCCGGGCTCCGCCGGCTTCCGCTCCAGCTTCCTGCGAGCGGCCTTCTCGCAAGCCAGCTTCTTCACCAGCTCTTCGTTCTCCCGGGGCAGCCGCGCCCTCGCCTTCTCCAGCTGGACCTTCCTGGCCTCGGCGGTCTTCGCCCGCTCGATGAGTCTCGAGTCGGAAGCCTCCCCCCCCTTCGCGAGAACCCCTCCAGCTTCACCTGCGCCGGCGACCCTCGCCGACGAGATAACGGACAGCCGGGTCCTCCCGATCCGGAGAAGATCGCCGGTCCTGAGATTTGCCCGGTCGACGGGCTTCTCGTTGAGGAAGGTACCCAGGGAGCTGCCGAGATCCTCGACGACCACATCATCTCCATCCCTGTGCAGACGAGCGTGGCTCGGGGATACGGCGGCATCCCGCAGGCGGAGCTCGCAATCACTGCCGCTGCCGATATCTATCGAATCCCGGAGCGGCAGCACCCGCCCCCTGAACTCTCCATTCAATACCCGCAGCATGAAATCTTCAGAGACCTTCATGCGTCCTCTTCACTTCCGAATCTTCACTTCCGGATCTTCACTTCAATATTTTTACCGGCGCTGAACCGGCTGGGGATTCAGGCCGTCAGTGTAGCGTTTACCCGCCTCTGATGGAAGTTTGAAAGTCATTCCGGGACCCTCCCGAACTCCCTCCCCGACAAAAAAACCGGGTTTGCCACGGGGAAAAGAAGGGGATATAAGTCCCCTGTGCAACAGGAACGGCAATCTACCTCCACCCACTGCCCCAACTGCGGACACCCCGTGGAAAAACAGCCGATCAGCTGTTCGGTCTGCGGCTACCGCAGCGAAAGCTCCAGGGAGTATTTCTGGCTCTACCTCGGCGGCCCGCTATTGTTTCTGCTGGGGAGCGCCTCTGGAGTTGCCGGAATCCTCGCCGCGAACTCCGGCCCCGAGCATTGGAGCCGGGGTTGCGCCGACTGGTTTCCTCTCGGAACCCTGCCC
>JAKUSY010000288.1 GCA_022451445.1 Planctomycetota bacterium | reverse complement strand
GGACATCGAGCAGCGGGAAGAGTCTGCCGATGCGTCGGACGATTCCAGGGACGATGCCCTTGTTCTCGGGCAGTACAGGTTTACCTCGCGCCTCTTCGTAGGTACCGGGAAGTATTCCAGCAATGAAGAGATGAACGAGTGTCTCGAGGCTTCCGGCTGCGAGGTGGTCACCGTGGCGATTCGCCGCGCGAACCTCGATGATCCCGAGAAGAGCCTCGTCAGCCACCTCGACCGCGACAGGTACACGCTCCTGCCGAATACGGCCGGCTGCTACAGCGCGGAGGAGGCCTGCCGCTACGCCCGGCTGGGACGTGAGCTGCTGGAAACCGATCTCATCAAGCTCGAGGTGCTCGGCGATGAGAAGACCCTTCTTCCCGATCCCGTGGCTACCCTCGAGGCGACAGCCACCCTGGTCGCCGAGGGCTTCACGGTTCTCACCTATACCTCGGATGATCCGATCCTTGCCCGGCATCTCGCCGAGGCGGGGGCGGCCAGCGTCATGCCGGCCGGCTCTCCGATCGGCTCGGGGCAGGGGATTCTCAACCCCAACAATATCCGTATCATTCTCGATACGATCGACACACCCGTCATCGTCGATGCCGGTGTCGGGACGGCCTCGGATGTCGCGATTGCCATGGAACTCGGAGTTGAAGGAGTCCTTCTCAACAGCGGCATCGCGCTCGCCCGGGATCCTGCGCGCATGGCGCGGGCGATGAAGAACGCCCTCCTGGCGGGCCGTGAGGCGTACCAGGCCGGCCGCATCGAGCGGAAGCTCTACGCCAACGCATCGAGCCCCAGCGAGGGCATGGTCGACGGTACCGGGCCGTCCTGAAGGTTCGGGAGCCATGCAGGATGAGCAGTCGAGCATCTTTGAACTGAGCCTGCTGGGATTCTTCAACGTCTTGTCACTTATCGGCATGAAGTATCTGCATTCGAGCAGGGCAATGGTTCGATTTCGCCAGGCTCCTGCGACCGAGGTTCCTCTCTGGAGTTGGGGGCTGATACCGGCCGTATTGGTCGCTTACCTCCTCATCCCCGGGATGATTACCCCGGCGCTGGAGGATAATCTGGATATCGGACTTCATTCTGAAGAAGGTTCTTTCAGCGCCAGCAGCTTGGCGGGTGGATACCTGCTAGGAGGCGGCCTCGTCGCTTTTTTTATCTGGCAACATGTGGTGGGCACCTTGCGTCAACCGCCCGCGACCTTAGGCATCTGCGGGGCGCCTTTGGCGAATCTCCCTCCGTTCGTCCTTTTCTACGGTCTCTTCTTCCCGCCTTTGTTGCTCCTGGGAATTCTATGGGCAGGTTTGCTTGAAAAACTGGGACATGAAGCTGTACCGCAGGAAGCCGTTCGAATGTTTACCGAGGCGTTTTCGAGGGGAGAAGGGCTGGAGATCGCTTTGCTGGTTTTTAATGCCGTGGTCCTGGCGCCTCTGTGGGAGGAGCTGATGTTCAGGGGCGTTTTTTTCGGTCTGCTCAGGAGCCGGTCGGGCACCGGTTCCGCTCTGGTTTTATCGAGCGCGGTATTCGCGGCCTACCACCTGAGCCTGGACGCCCTGTTACCGCTGTTTTTCGTCGGCCTGGCGCTGGGCTATATTTATGACAGGACCCGCAGTATCTATTTCGCAATCCTCTTTCATGCCCTCTTCAACAGCGTGATGCTGTTCATCCAATGGCTTTTAGCCGGATCCTGAGATTTTCCAGGCCCTGAGCTTCCGGTAACGCTGCTGAGACTTGGGTAGATTGCAAGAAATTGCGTTTTTGGTAAGATGTAGCAGGGGCTGGTTCATTTTACCCAAGGGAGCGGGAGGCGCATGCTCGACATCGGTCTCGAGGTGAAGATCCTACGCGAGCGGATCCAGTTGTCGGCCAAGTATCTGGCCGAGAAGATCGGTCTCTCGCAGGCGCAGATGTCGCGGCTGGAGAAGGGGCAGCGCCGTATCGATACCAAGGTCCTCGCTCGCATAGCCGAGGCCCTCGGTGTGGAGCCCTCGTATTTCTTCACCGGAGGGGAGGAGCCCTCCGGTGGCGTCATCGAGCCGAGGCTTCCCGGCTCGATGGGCAAGGAGATTCGCACCCAGCGCAGGAACCGGCATCTCTCCGTAGAGGATGTCGCCCTGAAGCTCGGCGTTCAGAAATACCAGATCCGGGATATCGAGGAGGGAAAAAGAGGACTGGAGCCCGGCCTGGCTGAGAAGATCGCCAGGCTGCTGCGGCTGCCGGCGAATCATTTCCTGGCCTTCCAGGAGGGGCGCATCCAGGTCCTCGAGGCGCAGCTGGCGCGCCTCAACCAGGCCCTGGCCGAAGCCCAGCGCGGGCAGGCCCCCGGTGGCGAGGCGGACGCCCGCCAGGGAATTCCCATCCTCGGTACCGTTGCCGACGGTTATCCGGATGATTTTGACGACGAGGGAAAGCCTGTGGGGGAGCCCGCGGAATTTCTCTTCCTCCCCTCGGTGCAGGACGATGGAGCTTTCGGGATCCACGTGGTCGGCGACAGCATGGAGGCGCCCGTCAGGCCGAGCTTCGCGGAAGGGGACCTGGCCGTATTTTCCGGGGAGCCCCTGCGCAGCCGTGATTTCGCCCTGGTCAGGCGCCGGTCTCCCGTCGAAGGGGATGGAGAGGTCACCTTCCGGCAGGTTTTTTTCGACCCCGGCGGCAAGGTGCGTCTGCAGCCGCTCAATCTGAACTACACGGCCGAGGCCTGTCCTAAGACGGATGTGCTGGGCATGTGGAAGCTGGCGGCTCACCTGGCCTCATTCTGAGAGCAGAGAACGAGGCCAGGCGAGCGGGAGCTTCGAGAGCTCTACAGGCCAATTCCTTCCTGCTGCCGTTTGAAACGGTAGTAGACCTCAAGGGTCATGGCTCCCAGGGCTGTGGAATAGACGCGGCCGCCGGAGATGCCCCATTCGCCAATGGGATCCCAGCTGCCGTCCACCTCGGGGGAATCGTCCTTGTACTCGGCCCTCTGGGTATCGACCAGCGCTCGCTGCATCTTCCGGTTCCACACCTGCCAGGGCTTGCCGCCGTATTGGAACATGGCGTAGGTGGCGTAGTACCAGTAGTAGATGTTGATGCTGGAAAGCGAGCGGTCTTTCTGTTCGCGCCACATCGGCGGTTGTTGCGAGAGGATATCGACGCCCGAGCGAATGGAGGCGTCCTTGCGGCTCTCGCCGGCGAAGAGGCGGCAGAGTACGCCGACTGCGGTCATGCAGGAGAGGTCCTTGGAGAAGGGGTAGGGATCCGGGTGCCCCGTCGCGAGCCGGGAGCCCTCATCTCCGGGCACGTTGTAGCCGGTCTTGCCGTTGGAGGCCGTGGCGTAATCGAACCACTTCAGGGCGCCCCCGAAGGAGTTCCGGAACTCCTCTTTCGGAAGTCCTAGGCGGCATTGCTTAGCTGTCTTCAGCGCCAGGACCATCCAGCCCGTCACCGAGGTGTCGTTGTCGCCGGGCTTGATCCCGTAGCGCCAGCCTCGCCCGTCGTTCTGGGCCCTCAGGCAGAGCTTGGTGGCTTCCCTCGCGGAGCGCTTGAGCTTGAAGTCATTGGACATCAGGAGCAGCTCGGCCATGGCCATGGTGGCGATCGCGTGGTTGTAGATCCACTGCTCGGAATCACCGCTGCCGTAGCGGCCATCCCTGGCCGGGTCGCCGGTGCGCATCGTCTGCGACTTGAGCATGTACTTGACGGCCTTCTTCAGGCAGTCGACGAAGTGTTCGTACTCGCCGTCCATGTGGGTGTGGCCGAAGCCGGTGAAGGCGAGGATCGCCAGCGCCGTGACACCGATGTCGTTCTCTTCCCAGCCGGTATCCTTCGGATAGCGAGCCGCATCCTTGTTGGCGCTGAGGCCGCGTCTCTCCCGGACACCGGCGTTGTTGAAGCCTGCGGCCTTCCAGCCGCCATCGGCATCCTGGTGGCGGTAGAGCCACTCGAGGGCGGCGAGCACCGCCTCTTCACTTGCCGGTTCCGAGCCAGGTTTTCCAGCCGCTCTCCACTTTCCGATGCGCTGGCCGCGAGCTCCGGCCAGTCCTCCTCCGACTCCAATCATTTCATTTACCATCGTTGAGTCCAGGTTGACGTCGGCGAGATTGTTGGGGTCTGTTCCCTTGGGGATCTCCGTGACCACCTCCTCGAGCTGGCGTTTGATGACGGGGTCTTTGATGACTTCCTGATTGAGGATCTCGAGCTTCCTCTCCATCGCGCGCTTTTTCTTCGGATCGTATTTCGGCGGATTGTTCTTAGGCTTGGCCACCAGGATGATGCCCTTCTCCGCCTCGATGACCTTTCGGCTGAGGATGAAGCTTCCAATGATGAGGATTACGAAAATATGGAGAATGGCCGAGATCGTCCAATAGGGCATCTCTCTCGCCCAGCCGGGCCGGGCGAAAATTTCCTCTTCGCTCGCGTTACCTTCCTCAAAACGGTCTTCGTGATAACCTTTCTGAACCATACCCTGCGCTCCTGAATTCGGTTGTCGATTTCAAAAAACTCTACGAAGGTTGCGTACCGATTCCGTGACCGCTGCCAGGCAGGCAGAGTGTCTACGCAACCGCTCTTTTCGTTGCCGCGGTTTGTCCGGGGGAACGGGTCCCGGGTGGGTGGAAATTGCCGGTTTGCCCGGCGCTTCGGACGCCCTAGAGACCGATGCCTTCCTGCTGGCGCTCGAAGCGGTAGTAGACCTCGAGGGTCATGGCCCCCAGGGCGGTGGAATAGACCCGGCCGCCTGAGATTCCCCATTCACCAATGGGATCCCAGCTGCCGTCCACCTCGGGGGAATCGTCCTTGTACTCGGCCCTCTGGGTATCGACCAGCGCTCG
>JAKUSY010000287.1 GCA_022451445.1 Planctomycetota bacterium | reverse complement strand
CTGACCCTTTCGGATACGGGCAAGAGAGCTCCCCCCACCGCGACCGTCAAAGAAAAAGTGGTCGTTACCTGCGGTGGTCCCCTGGACCTTCGATTCAGCCGTTCTCCGCAGGAGGGGGCCGGCAGGGAGACGACCTTTATCACGTTCAATAAAGATGTGGCTATCTTTCGGGGTGTTCAGCCTGAATCGGGGATAGAGGCTCCGGTTCTCGGCAATACGCGCTTCGAATGCCAGAAGCTCGAGCTGGAGATCGATGACAGGCGAAAGAACCCAATGCCCCGGCGTGCTCTAGCCACCTGGGAAGGGGGTCGGGTCAGGGCACTCATCGCCCGCGATGCCCGAACCTATCTTCTCGATGGAGACAAGCTCGAATGGGTGAATGTGGCGGGGGCGGTCGCCGGCGAGCCGGGCGGCAGGACGTTCGAGGGTGTGCTGACGGGCCGTCCCACCTTGCAGGGCCCCGATGTGGACTTTGTGGCCAAGAGGGCGGTTATGCGACCGCAGAATGAGCGGCTTTTCCTGCAGGACGTTTCAGGGTCGTTCAAGATGACGGGAAAAGAAGAGCGCCGTGGAAAGGCCAGATCGCGCGCTGAGAGGTTTGTTACCCAGCCGGGAGGTGGTTCCGGGGATGGAGGCGACGCTGGCCGCAAGGAGTCGTCGAGAGTCCGGGATGAACTCGATCGGCTCGATTTCGATGCGGATGAGGTTGAGGTGGCGTTTAACGGGATGGAGGAAAAGGGAGATGAGAAGGGCGCCTTGTCCTACTTTATTGCGCGGAGCAATAATGCCCGGGGAGTTGTTTTACGCAGTAAGGGTTGGAGGCGTAAGGCCACCGGGGATGGGGAAAACGGAGTCGATGAGCATTCGTTCCAGGCCAGCGGGAAAACGCTGACCTACCGAGCCGATCTGCAGCAGGCGACCCTTGAGGGTACCGAAAAGGAATTTCCCAGGCTCTCGCAGGGCGGGAGCTGGGTCGAGGCCAGGAAGATCAACCTGATTGTCGATGGTGGACCCGAGGGGGCCTGGTTTGAGGGCTCCGTCAGCGCCAAGGTCGATCTGGATGATTTTCTCGCCCAGGACCCCACAGAAGGCAAGGATGGATCAAAAGACGCGCAGAAGGCCGGGTCCCCCACTTCCCGTGTTGTTGAGATCCAGTCAGATTATCTGGGGCTTTTATTTGAAGGAGGAAAGACCCTTCAGAAGGCGCTGGCCCGTGGAGATGGAACCCGACCGGTCAGGTTGACGACTCGCTCCGGAGAGCTTTACCGCTTTTCAGCCCCTGAGGGGCAGCTGCTTGCTAAGCAGAAGGCGATTGAGTTGACCGGCACGCAGAAGCAGCGGGCGCAACTCGAGAAAAAAGGCGGGGTCGTGCTGGCGGGCAAGATTCGTTTTGAACAGGAATCACGACGGTGCACTCTGACCGGCGATGTGGAGGTGCGTCTTTACAGGGGAGATGAGATCACCAGCCGCCCGGATCTTCTGCTCCAGGCGGCCCGTGCCGAGGTCGAATTTGATGAGGGTGCCGAAGGGACGGATCCATCCGGCGATACCGATGGAGGTGTCCTGAGGGATCTGCGGTCGATCAAGGCGCTTACGGCGAACTCCGTGGCGGGAACCCCCCTGATGGTGAGCGGCCGGAGCTTCGAGATGCGTGGAGAAAAGGCGTCCTGGACCTCTTCAGGACGAAAACTGAGATTCTTTGGAAATGACCGGCAATCGATGCGGTTTGACCATGAAGAGTTGCAGGGGCCGGTTCGAGCCCGGGAGATTATCTACGACGAACAGAGACAGCGCGTGACTCTGCGCTCGGAGGTGAAGGGTGAGTTGAGCCAGGGAGCCTACCGGGACAAAGACGGCGGTCTTGGGGGCAAGCCCGGCGGGTCCAAGATGGTCTGGGAGTTTGAGACCAATGAGCTCGAGATTCGGCTGGGCAAAGACCAGAACGGACAATTCCAGCTGTCGGGGATCGTGGCGAAAGATAAGGTGCTGCTTTATAGCAGGGAGATGTCAATTCTGCTCAGGGGCGACGATCTTGTCTATGACCGTGAGCAGAACAAGGTGAAGATCTTTTCCAGGGATGGCCGTCGACAGACGCTGCAGCATTTTAAGGACGGGCTGGAGGCGGTCGGCGCATTGGCTGGCGATGCGGATGATGGAAAACCAAGGGCCGAGCGAGTTGACGCCATTGATGCGCAGGAAATCGAGGCCTACCTTTACGAAGCGGTCGGCGAGACCAAAGGGGCGCCGTTGCGACGTATGGTTCTTGTGAGCTTTAAAAGAAACGTGATGGCGAATTTTCACGTGGCCGGGAAGTCTCAGCCGCAGGCCCCGCCAGGCGCCGGTGCCGGCAAACACTGGCAGGTCGTTGCCCAGCGGCTGGCCTTGCATGTGAATCCTGCGGCCGGTCTCGCTGTGGGCCAGCGTCTGCCCTGGGCCTCCGCCTCAAATATTATCGGAACAGGCGGTGGCCGCCTCGGCGGCAACGTAACCATCAATTCAGGGCCCTACCAGGCTTATGCCGAGCGTGTCGAGTACCACGCCTTTCCCAAGCGTCTGGTGCTGATCGGCTCCAGGAATTCGCCGGCGACCATAGCCGATCGTCGTCCACAGAAGCGCCGCCCAGGCGTTCGCGAGCAGGCCCCGGTCATCGTTATCCGAAAGCCGAAGGATGAAATCGAGATCGAATATCTCAACCACGTCGAAGGCAAAGAGCCCTGGCCAGGTGTTCCAGAGTTCCTTCACGACTGACCCCCTCCTCTCCGATCCGCTTGCCTGTCTGCCCACATCGCGCTAAACTGCCGCGGTATCGGGCTCTCTTCTTCCCCTGCCGCGGCACGTTTTAGGTGACTACCGAGATGATGAAGAAAATACCGTTTTCCTTTGCCCTGCTGTTGCCGTTGTCGATTTGCGGGTGCTTTTCCTCCTGGCACGGCGCCCAGTTTAACGGAGGTGTCGGGCTGGAAGGCGAGACAGTCCTGCTGGTGCCGTTCCGGGAGACCACCTCAGGAGCTGATCTGTGGTATGGCGAATCACGCCGTGGGCTCAGGGTCGTTCAAACGATCAAGGTCTGGGCTGAGACCCAGGAGGCCGATGCCATCTTTGTGTCAGGAGAGCGTGTCGATGAGGCCCAGAAAACGATTCGTGATTGGGCCAAGCCTCGTCTGAGCGATTCTGACTGGGGCAGTATCGGCAGGAGCGTTGGGGCGCGTTTTCTTGTAGAGGGCGCCATCGAGGATTTTCAATTGAAAGATCGCCGATCGGTCGGCTTCTTCAATGCGACGGCGGTGGTGAGCTACAGGGTCCTTGACACTGAAAAAGCCAGGGTGGTCTGGCAACGCAAGGGGTGGCGCGTGGGTCGCGACAAGGGCCACGAAGGCCAGTTCAAGGTGGAGTTCGGATTCGACAATCCGAGAGAGATCGAGCTGCTCCTCCTGAGGACTATCGCGAAGCGTCTGGGCGAGGAATTGTATGGATCCTACGATTGAAGCAGTTAAAATGCTTCTGCTTGATTAACCTCTGGGTGATAAGCGTGAGAGAAGTAGACCTTGTTTGCGCTTGATGCCGGATGTCCAGAGGATTGCCCGCAGGCCTCTTTCGGGGCGTTTTCCGTAGGCCGCTGAAGTACAGGGGATTGCGGTGGCTCCATAGAGGCTGAAGGATAAGGGCGCCTGTCGGGCGGCCCGTTTCGGATGAGAGGTCCTATGTCTATGAATGCGTATCTGGCCTTTTTCGGTCTACCAGGAGGAACGGAAATCATCGTCATCGGCATCATCGCGCTCCTGCTTTTTGGCTCGCGCCTTCCCAAGGTGGCCAAGAGCATGGGCAAATCGATCGTCGAATTTAAAAAGGGCATCAAGGGCGTTCAGGATGAAATCGAAGACGCCAGCGACGATGCTCCCTCTTCGCCTGGCGACGATGCTTCCCCCCCACCGCCCGGCGATGACTCGGGGAAACGGAAAAAAGGCGATCTGAGCAACCCGGGCGAAGACGCCTCGAGCTGATCTCCATCGGGCGCCCCTGGAAAAAGTTGAGGGGACCGGAGTCCGTTCCCAGTTCCGCCCCGTGCCCGCGAGTGAATTTGTCGGTCGCGTCCATTTTCAGGCGGAACGGCCACCTTGCGATGGCTTCCAGGGAGTCCGATGGGGGGCTTTTTATGGACGCTTAAGAGCGCTGTTCAGGCCCTGTTCGGCGTTTCAATGCGGTATTGCCAAAAAGATAATAAAATATTACAGGCAATATATAATAAGCAATCAATCTTTGTATTCTTATGTGAGCTCCCCCACATTGGGTCGGGTCGCCTTCCTCGGCGGCCTGGTCCGGGAAATTGCAGCGGCGTGACGCAGATGTTCCACGTGGAACAGCCAGCTCGTTATTTGCGTCTGCGGATGCGGGACAGCTGGATCGGGGTGCCGTTGGGGGGCGGCCGTAGCGTTCATGCGCCAGGCACGCGTTTGGGGTTTCGTGTGCATGGGGATCCGCCCTCCCGCCAGGATGTTATGGGCCCTGAGGGCCCCGAGGTTCGCCCCTGTTGCGCGCGGCCCCCGCTGCGCGATCAGGAAAGCCATCCCGGCGCGCGCGCGCGTAGAATTCATTTATGCCGTTCTGGAGAGGAGTGCTCGCTGCCGGCTGGTCTGCTGCTGGATGGGTCCTGCCCTGGATGGCCTGCAGGTGCCGGATGTTCTGGGTGCCTATGTATAGCAAATGGCAGCGATGCCAGGTGTCTCGCGATGAATTTAACTGTTCGCGGCGGCGGGTTGTTCCATGTGGAACATTCCAGCTGCGAGCATGTTCATGTAGCTCGGGCTTTTACG
>JAKUSY010000286.1 GCA_022451445.1 Planctomycetota bacterium | reverse complement strand
TGATCGGCAGCTTCTTCCTGAGCCCTCCCATGTCCTTCATCTCGGTGGAATGCACCGCGTGGCTCACGCTGCCGGCGGCGAGGAAGAGCAAGGCCTGGAAGAAAGCGTGCGTGAAGAGGTGGAAGATACCGGCACTGACGCTGCCGACTCCCAGTCCGAGGAACATATAGCCCAGCGGGGAGATCGTCGAGTAGGCGAGCACCTTCTTGATGTCGGTCTGCACGAAGGCGATGGTCGCGGCGAAGAAGGCTGTGAACCCCCCCACCAGCGCGATGTAGAAGAGAACATCGCCGGAATAGAAATCACCGGTGAAGTAGCCCGGCCCCGCCAGGAAGGGGAACATGCGGGCGACGAGATAGACGCCGGCGACAACCATGGTGGCGGCGTGGATCAGGGCGGAGACGGGGGTCGGGCCCTCCATGGCGTCCGGCAGCCAGACGTGCAGCGGGAATTGCGCCGACTTGCCGAGCGCGCCGAGGAAGAGGCCGATCCCGGCGGCCGTAAGCCACCACATACCGTCCCCACTCCAGGGGCCGCTCTCTGCGCTCTTCACACTCGCGAAGATCCCCTCGAAGTCCAGGGTGCCGGCAAAGGCGGCGATGATCATGATTCCGACCAGGAAGCCGACATCACCGAGACGGGTGGTCATGAAGGCCTTGATCGCGGCGTTCTGAGCTGATTTCTTCTCGAAGTAGAAACCGATCAGGAAGTAGGAGCAGACCCCGACCAGCTCCCAGAACATGAACAGGATGAGCAGGTTCGAGGAGATGCAGAGCCCCAGCATGGAGAAGCTGAAGAGCGCGAGGTAGGCGAAGAAGCGGTTGTAGCGCTCCTCGCCATGCATATAGCCGCAGGAATAGAGGTGAACGAGGAAGCTCACCAGGGTGACCACGAAGAGCATGACGATGGTCAGGTTGTCGACCAGGATACCGAAGTTGATCGACAGCCCTTTCCCACCACCGGATGAAAGCCATCCCTGCGTTATTTCCGGTGACCAGGAATGCGGCTTCGCGAGGCCATGTTCTCCACCGAGCAGGACGATCATCATCCAGCTCGCGATGCACAGCGCGATGAGCATGCAGCCTGTGGGCAGCCAGTCGCCCTGGCGCGGCAGGCGCTTGCCGAAGAAGACCTGGATCACGAATCCCGCCAGCGGGCACAGCAGGATCGCCAGCGCAGCCTTGGTCAGGTCTTCGGGGTTGAAAATAGTGCTTAACATACGATTAATTCAGTCAGCTCAGAACGCGCTCAGCCTTTCAGCGAATGCGCATCATCAAGTTCCACACTGTTGATGGAGTTAAAAATATTCAGGGCGATGGCAAGGGCAAGGGCCGCCTCGGCCGCCGCGATCACGATAATGAAAAGCGTCACGATCTGCCCGTCGAGCGGGTCAGCCCCGGCGGAATATTTCGCGAAGGCCACGAAGTTGAGGCCGGCGGCGTTCAGGAGCAATTCGATTCCCATCAGGACAGCGATCGTGCTGCGCCGGGTGATGATGATCAGCAGGCCCAGCCCGAAGACGATGGCGCTTACCACCAGGTAATGCTCCAGGCCGATAGCGTTGCCGGCATCGACCGCCGGGCTCTGGGCCAGGAGGCCGCCGAGACTGTCCAGGCCATGCGCGAGGGAGCCCATCATGCCGCACCTCCTTCGCCATCCGGGGCTCCCGCCGAATCGCCCTCCGACTTGCCGCGGGCGATATAGGTCGCCCCGATCATGGCGACGAGGAGGAGAACGGAGACCACCTCGAAGGGAAGAATATAGGTGCTCATGAAGCTCTCCCCCAGGGCGAAGGCGGTCGGCTTGGCGGCCAGCTCCCCGGCATTCGGACTGAGCCGCGTGATGCTCTCAATGGGCTTCTGGCTCCAGCTGTTTCCCCCGGCGAGAAAGACCAGGAGTCCCGTGGTGAGAACCCCGATGATGACCCCGGGAATAAGGACACGCCATGAGATCGCCGCCTTCAGCGGCACGTCGACCCTCTGGGTCAGCATGACGCCGAAGAGGAAGAGGATGAGAATCCCGCCGATATAGACGAGCACCTGGGTGAAGCCGAGGAAGTCGGCGCCCAGGAGGAGGTAAAAACTCGCGAAGGCCGCCAGGCTTGCGAGCAGCCAGAAGGCCATGTGTACGATCCTGTCACTCACCAGGAGCGCCACGCCCGCGCCGATGGCGATGAACGCCGTCAACCAGAAGCACACGACCTCAAAATCGGTAACGATGAACAACGACACGGCCGCGCCGGCGACGGCAAGCCCCGCCAATACACCAAGACCCGTACGCCCCCAGCCCGTAATCGCTCCCCTGATGACCAGGGTCGAGGCCGCGATGATCGCGAATACCACCAGGGCCAGGTATCTCGAATCGGAAAGTACGATTCCAAAGGCATCGCTCGACAAGGCCTCCCGTAGCAGGCCGACCGCGACCGGGGCGGCGAGAATGACCTCGAAGGCGACCCAGGAGGCCGTCCTCTTGATCAGGACGACGGGAAGCATTACGAATACGCTTATCATCAACAACCGGAGCGCGCCATCTTCCAGGCCCTGCCTCGTCTGGAGACCGAGATAATGATAGAGCTCGGCGAGGGCGGGAATGATCGCCAGCCAGAGCCCCTGGCGCATGGCGTTCTTGAAGAGGTCAAGCGCAGCGCCCGGTCCATCGTCACGGGCAGCCCGCACCAGCCTCGTCCCCAGGTAGAGGAGGAGCAGCGCCGCTACCAATGCCAGCAGATCGTGTAGGATCATGAGCTCAATTCAAACCTTGCGTCATTCCAGCCAACCCGGCGTCTCGGAGCTTCATTCCGCCGCGTCTCCTTCGGCTTCCGGGTTTTCTTCCGCCGCCTCGGCGGCTGCTTCTTCAGCTGTTTCTTCTGTTTCTTCCGCCGCCTCGGCGGGTGTCTCCTCAGCAACCGCGACCGCGGCCGCTTTCTCAGCTTCCTTGGCGGCCTTCTCGGCTTCTTTCTGCTTCTTCTTCGCTTCCTGCAGGCGCTCGTTCTCGCCGCGGGCCCATTCGACGAAGACCTCGTCGCTCTCGGTGTAGACCTCGTCGCTCAGGAGGTTCTTCTCCATCATGGTGCGATCGGTCGAGTGGTAGTCGAACTCGGGCCCGAGCCAGATGCACTTGGGAGGACAGGGCTCTTCACAGAGACCGCAGAAGATGCAGACCGTGTAGTCGACGGTGAATTTCGACAGCGTCGCCTTCTGTCCGCGGTAGCCTCCCTGGAGAGGACCATCGACCCCGCGAACGCCCTCGATGTAGATGCAGTCCACCGGGCAGATGTCCGAACACTTCCAGCACAACACGCACTTCTCGGTCTCGAGGTAGTGGATTCCGCGATGGCGGGCGGGGATGAGATCCTTCTCCCTGGGGTATTGGATCGTGCACAGCGTCTTCTTGTGGTTCAGGAAATATTTCAGGGTGATCCCCATGCCGATCCAGATCGACCGGGCCACCTTGAAAATGTTCATGAAATAAGCGCAGGGAATCATCGTGCTATTCAACCTCTATTCCAAATCCGAAAACCGAGGCACCGCCGGAGGCCAGCTCCCAGAGACAGGAGCCGATCAGGCACACTAACGAGATAGGCAGCAGGACCTTCCAGCAGACGTACATCATCTGGTCGAGACGAATACGAGGGAGGGTCCAGCGCACCCACATCTGGACAAAGACCAGCGCGAACGCCTTGCTGAGAAAAACTCCGACCTTGATCAGCAGGCCTAATACCTTGGTAAGAGTCGGCGCCTCAGGGTCCAGACCAAGAACATCGAGATAGTAGATACCCGACCACCAGCCGCCCAGGAAGATGACCACCGCCACCGCCGCGACCAGGTACATCGCCGCGTACTCGGCGAGGAAGAACAGGGCGAAGCGCATCCCGGTGTACTCGGTGTGGAAGCCGCTGACGAGCTCCGACTCCGCCTCCGGCAGATCGAAGGGAGAGCGCTTGCATTCCGCCAGGCTGGCGATGAAATAGGTGATCGACAGCACCAGCATGAAGGGATTGCGGAAGAGGTTCCAATGCCAGATCCAGCCATCGTATACGTCGCCATCGGCGCCGTTGAGGCTGCCGCCCTGCTGGTTGACGATCTCCATGAGAGAAAACGAGCCGCAGCAGAGGATGACGGTCACAAAGGCGATGCCGATGGGAATCTCGTAGCTCACCATCTGCGTGGCGGTGCGAATGGTGCCGAAGAGCGACCATTTGTTGTTGGAGGACCAGCCCGCCATGATGACCCCGAGCACCTCCACCGCTCCCACCGCGGCTATGAAGAAGAGGCCGAGGTCGAGATCCGAGGCGATGAGCTGGTCGCCGAAGGGCAGCGGGACGAAACGCATCAGGACCCCGGCGAAGACGATCGCCGGCGCCAGGACAAAGAGCGGCTTATCCGCAAGCCGGGGAATAATGTCTTCCTTGGCGAGCAGCTTCAATCCATCGGCGACCGTCTGCAGGATTCCGTGCGGCCCGACCTCCATCGGCCCGAGGCGGCACTGCATATGGGCCGAGACCTTGCGTTCACTCCAGACCGCCCCGATGGCGAAGATATTGACGAAGCCGAAAACCAGTCCGATGGTGATCAGGAGCGCTCCTATCTCGGGGAATACCGAGGCCTCCAACACTCCGTTGAAAAAGCCCGAAAACAGAACCCAGTCCGGTATGGCGTAATTAGCCACCAGCCATTTGATGACACCGGCAAAAAAGAGGCCTCCTTCTCCACCGCCATCCCACTTTGACGAATACTCACCGGTGAGCTTCTCGATATCCTTTCCTGCCTGGGCGAAGAACGTGGTAACCGCGAAGAGGTTCATCTGTCCACCTCCCCCAGCACGATGTCGAGGCTGCCGATGATGGC
>JAKUSY010000285.1 GCA_022451445.1 Planctomycetota bacterium | reverse complement strand
CCGCGGAGCTTGAAGCTCCGGTAGCCCCAGTTCTTAGCGTTCTGCCAGGTATGCCCCTTCAGCGGCAGGCCGAGCCCGCCGTACTCGCCGAGCACCGCGGCGCGCGCGGTCTCCGCCGGCGGCCGCCGGGGCCCCGGGTACTGGTGAATGTCGTGAACGTGGCCGATGCCGAAGTCATTGCCGCCGCTGGCGGAGATGACGAGACGGCCAGGATCTTTCTCTTCGATGCGGCGGGTGACGCGCGCCGTGTCGAACTGTCCCCAGGCCTCGTTGAAGGGAACCCAGGCGACGATGGATACCTGGTTGCGGTGGGAGTCGATGAGCGCGTCAAGCTCGCGGTCAAACTGCGCCTTTTCTTTCTCATCGCGGCGAAGCTCGGTGCCATCGAGCGGCCAGCGCGCGTTGGCTCCGCCGCTCGGCATGTCCTGCCAGACCAGCAGCCCCATGCGGTCGCAGTGGTAGTACCAGCGCAGCGGCTCGACCTTGACGTGCTTGCGGACCATGTTGAAGCCGAGCTTCTTCGTGACCTCGAGGTCGTAGCGCAGCGCCTCATCCGATGGCGCGGTGTAGAGCCCGTCGGGCCACCAGCCCTGGTCGAGCGGCCCGAACTGAAAGAGCGGCTCGCCGTTGAGCAGGATCCGCGGAATTCCATTACGGTCCTTGCCGAGAGCAATCTTGCGCATGCCGAAGTAGCTCTTTACGCGGTCTACGGTCTTCCCGCCTGAGAGCAGCTCGACCTCGAGGTCGTAGAGCTTCGGATTCTCCGGGCTCCAGAGCTCGAACTCTTTCAGCGCCAACTCGACGACGCTCCCAGGAGCGCCTTCGCCGCTGACGCCGAGAGCGGGAATATTCACCCTGGCAGCTACCTTGTCGGTCCCGAGGGTCTCAACCGCCACCTTCAGCCGCTTGCCATCTACGTCGGGTTCGATATGCAGAGAGGAGATGGAGGTCAGCGGCACCGCCTCGAGCCAGACGGTCTGCCAGATGCCCGTTACCGGGGTATACCAGATCCCCCCCGGCTTGCTGACCTGCTTGCCGCGCGGCTGCGGACCCTCATCACTTGGGTCCCAGGCCGAGACCTCGAGCCGCTGACTGCCGCCGCCGGACGCGAGCAGGTCGGTCACGTCGAAGGTGAAGGAGTCGTACCCGCCGCGATGACTCCCGGCCGGCTTGCCGTTGACCCACACCTTCGCCTCCCAGTCGACCGCTCCGAAGTGCAGCAGGACCCGGCTGCCCTTCCAGCTCCCGGGCACCTTGAAGGTCCGCCGGTACCAGACCCGCTTCTCCTTGCCGACCATCCTGCCGACGCCTGAGAGGGCTGATTCGACCGGGAAGGGAACCAGGATCTTTCCATCGGCCTGCTTCGGACTCTCAGCCGCCGCGGGGCGAATCGCGTAGTCCCACAATCCGTTCAGGTTGACCCAGTCGCCGCGCACCAGCTGCGGACGCGGATACTCCTGGTGGACCTTCGCGGGCGAAACGGTCTTCCCCCAGCGCGTCATCAGCTTCGCCCCCGCCGGCTTCCATTGAGCGTGCGAAAAGGTGACGCAATAAAGCAGCAGGAGCAGGGCCAACAAAACAGCTGTCGAGTGATTTCTAGCGCGAATCATTTCATTCCCTCGGTTGCGCATCGATTCTTCGCTGCGCACTGGTTTGCTTTCAATCCCGGCCCCCTGGGAGGCCGCCGGTTCACCCCGAAAGCGAACCAGCCGGGATTGTACTCGAAAGAATCTCCCGCGACAGCGACTGGATAGTGGACGCCCGGCTGGAAAAGAGCCCTATGGACTCTTCTCCTTCGTCCCGGGCTCGATCCGAACGAGGTTCTTGTCTGCGAGAGCGCGCAGAATCGTCTGGCCATCTTTGCCCAGCTTGAAGATCCCGTAGCGGGCCTTCTCGTACGCTTCGCCCCGCCCTTCCTCGAAGAAGAAGGAGGTGGAACCGACATGGCGCCCCTCTTGACTGTAGCGAAGCAAACGCTCGTTCTCTCCAAGGGACTCTCCGGGCTCCCAGATCCTCTGGTAAGAAGCGACCCGTCTTTCATCGATCCGGACGACGATCTTTCCCTCTCGAGGGATCTCTTCGGCGTTGAGTGAAGATTCGTCCACAGTAGCGGGGATGCGAATTGCAGCACGCAGGTTGTTGACTATCTTGTAGTTCAGCCGCATATAGTCGCCCTGCAGGAGGGAGCGCGGATCCACCGGGGCCAGCTCGAAATAGACCTCCTCGCCGGTCTCGATGAAGCGCTCGTTCCTGTAGATTCCAAAATTCAAGACGGCCAGGACGACAAGGCCCAGGGCCAGGGTCAGCTTCATTCTCATGCGTCCGCCTCCTCACCCGCTTCACCGCGGCAGAAAAGAAACCGGCCCGCCAGCATGGCCAGGCCGCTGCCGGCCAGCACGGCCGACTTCTCGGTGAGAGTCAGCTCCATATCGTAGTACCAGAGAAAGAGAAAAACAGGCATCACGAGTCCCCCGAAGGTCGTCAGCAGCCGGTCGTGGTGGCCGTAGCCGTAGACCAGCAGGCAGACCCCCAGCAGGATGCCCGGAGAGATGAAGAAACCGCAGACGAAGGTGCCCAGCATAGCCGCAAGCAATCGGGGACTCTTGAAAGCCCGGCGCCCCCCGGCGGCCCTCGCCGTCAGGGCGATCAGCCCCACGGCCAGGAGCAGGCCGAGCACCATGACGAACGGAAATCCGGAGCTCTCTTCGAGCTCGGAGCCTTCCAGGGTCAGGAGAAATACGTTCACCACCAGGCCTCCCACCAGGGCGTAGGCCATCGGCAGAAACTTCCGGCCCACCCGCCCGCTGAGAAGATAGGCGGCCAGGCAGGCCTGCAGGGAGGCCAGCCCGCAGAGGCTCAAACCCATGGGAAGAATTCCCTCTAGATCTCCCCTGTTGAAAAATCCATTTTCGATCATCGCGGCTGTCAACGCACAGCAGACACCCAGGCAGGAGAGGAAGCGGTCGATCGTCAGCCGGTAGACGAAATAGGTCGCGCCGGTGATCAGGCCCAGCCCGAAGAAAATTCCCCATTCATCGAAGGCTTCGGAGAACTCCAGAACGAAGAGGGTCTTGCCCACCGCCATCCAGGTGAAGGACAGCACGGAGAGAAAAATCTTCAGGAAGGAAGCATCACCCTCCTTCTGCGACCGCTTCCACAGTCCGAAAGCGGCGGCAATGAAGGCCAGTCCCCAGACGAGAAAAGGTCCATCATCGTCGATGAGCTCACTTGCGAAAAGAAAACCGAGCAGGAAGAGCGAAGAGATGAAAGCCCCCAGGCCGATGAGAGCGCGCAGGTAGAGAGGAGGGTCATCGCGGCTGTGCAGCTTCCTGATGAACTCAGACGCCTTCTCCCTGTCCTCGAGGTGCCCCTCGCTCTGCAGCCTCGCAAGGAGGCCGGGGATCGTGTATTGAGCCTGGTACTCAGGCATCTTTCTTCCCCCCGGTTGCCACGGTTTTCTCTGTCCCGCCCGCATGCTCCTTGAGAACCTTCATGACGTGCCAGCACGCCCCGGCGAAAAGCCCGATGGTAACAATCGCCATAAAGAGCAGCTTCAGCTCCTCCCCGCCGCTGCGGTCGATGCCCTCAAATACCACCCGGGCGACACACACCTCGATGATGAGAGCCCAGAAAAGACAGGCGGCGGAAAAGCACCACATATCCCTGGTCCTGAACCGGTAGAACCAGTAAAAAAACGAGCCTCCGGCAAGCCCGATGAGAAGACTGAGAACAAACTCTTCTTCAAAATTCACGATGCTGGAAAAAACGGGAATCACCAGCGAACACAGCACGGCGAGAACAAGCAGCAAGCGCGTCCACTGATCCTGGAGCCAGCTGACGCCCCGAACACAGGCGAGCTCGCGCGCGGCAAGAATCGCCCCATTGAGAAACGTATACATAACGAACAGGTTGATCATCTCTGCTCCCCGGAAGAACCCGGCCTGAACGACATACAGGCCGAGGGCCAGGTTCGTCACCGCGAGCCACACGCCCCACAGGGGAACGAACCGGGCCAGCACGACCCAGCCGAAAATCAGCGCCGACCACTGGGCGAAGATCTCCCATGCATCGGCCCCGGTCTGGTAGACCTGCCCGAAGACCGCGAGAAAAACGCCCACCAGCACACCGGCCCCAAGCAACAGGACCCTCCCGCTCAAGTGCTCGAGACCGTAGAGCCAGGCGCCGGCGAGGCACAGGAGCAGGCCGGCCTCGATCCCGGCCAGCTTCACCAGGCCGGGGAGACTGTTCCAGTTGGCGGCGAAGAAAAAAACGATTCCTGTCAGGATGAGAGCAGCCCCGAGAACCAGCAGGAGCCTCGAGGCCCACAGCCGCCAGAGCCGCTCGGGGTTGAGAAGCTCGAAAGCCAGGAGCCGCGCATCCTGGTCGAGCAGTCCCGCGAAGTACCGACGCGAACCCTGCTGCCGGGTGGCGGGAATCTTCTCGAGGTCTATCTTCGCAGTTTCTTCACTCATGGCTCAGCCTCTCACCGGACAAGATCGCACCTTCGAGAGTAAATGCGCAATTTTTTTTCGGGGAGCCGACCCCTCGACAGAAAAAAGGCCTGCCGCGGCGATTCACCGCGGCAGGCCTTGACCTGGTGGGCCCACTTGGACTCGAACCAAGGACCGTCAGATTATGAGTCTGCTGCTCTGACCAACTGAGCTATGGGCCCGTTATATATTCAACGAAACAAGCTCAACCGTTCAGGCGGGCGTAGATAGCCTCGGAGAGCTTTACTTCCTCGATCGGACACGTCTGCAAGGTCTGCCACTCGGGACTGCCGGCGATCGGCCGCGACCGCGGGACCGAGACACTGGAAGGATCCGAGGCTCCCGAGCGGGGCTCGTTCACCT
>JAKUSY010000284.1 GCA_022451445.1 Planctomycetota bacterium | reverse complement strand
CTCCTGATCGGCCCAGACGGTGAAGTAGGCGGTAACCAGCACAGCCGCCTGGACGCCGAACCAGAGCACCGCCCAGGCATAGACCGCGGGCAGGCCGAGGAGGGTCGGGACCGGGCCCTCGTGGCCGGGGCCGGGATCGACCAGGTAGACACCGGGTCCCGGGCCCATGACCATGGCGAGGATGAAGACCAGGGTCAGGACGATAGGGAGGCTCTTATTGCCGGTTTCTCTGCGATCACTCATCCCGGCTCAGGATACCTGAAAGGGTTGTCCGTCGCCGACGAAAACACGCGGCACTCTCAGCCGCGCTCGTCGCTTTGCTCGAGCCCAAGTGAGCGCGCCGCCTCGAGCCACGCCTCAAAGCCGGCCTCGCCGAAGAGAGCGAAGCGAATCTCCCGCAACGCCCCGACATGAGCCCGGCAGGTCTCCAGGGCCAGCGCCGCGGCCTCATTGAGAGGATAGGCGTAGGCTCCGCAGGAAATTGCCGGGAAGGCGATGGACGAGAGACCTTCGGAATTGGCGAGCTCCAGGGATGAGCGGTAGGCGCTCGCCAGGAGAGGGGCCGAGGTCTCCGCGTCAAGGTAGACCGGGCCCACGGTATGAATTACCTTCCCGGCCGGCAACTCGAAGCCCGGGGTGATCCGCGCCTCCCCGGTCGGGCAGCGTACACCGGGACTCGTCTCGGGGATCTCTTCGCAGGCCGCCCGCAATCTCCCGCCGGCGACTCGGTGGATGGCTCCGTCGACACCGCCGCCGCCAAGCATCCTTTTGTTGGCGGCGTTGACGATCGCATCGACCTCCAGGCTGGTGATGTCTTCCCGGGCGATGGTGAGCGTCCTGTCCTCGCCCAGGCTGTAGCTGCTCATGTTATTCTCCGGGATTCTCCTGCGCCCTTTTCCCCGGCCGCCGAAGTGGCTATATTATTGCCCATGAATGTAGACGAGGCACGAGCATTGATGCGGGAGTGGACTGAAAGCCCCGCCCTGCGGGGTCACATGGAGGCCGTGGCGGCCTGCATGGGGCTTTACGCTGAACGCATCCAGCCCGGGGAGGGTGAGCGCTGGTTCATCACCGGCCTGTTGCATGACTTTGACTACGAGAAGCATCCTACCGAAGAGGAGCATCCCTTCGTCGGGGTCGAGCATCTGCGGGGTCTTGGAGTCGACGAGGAGATTCTATGCGCTATACTCGCCCATGCCGAGTACAGCGGTACTCCTCGTGAGACGGCGATGGCGAAGGCGCTGTTTGCCGTTGATGAGCTGGCCGGGTTTATCGTGGCCTGCGCCAAGGTGCGTCCGAACGGGATCTCCGATCTCAAGCCGAAGTCGGTAAAGAAAAAACTCAAGGACAAGCGTTTCGCGGCGGCGGTCAGCCGCGAGGATATTTCGCAGGGCATCGAAGAGCTCGGGGTGGATGCCACCGAGCACATCCAGAGCTGCATCGATGCCATCAGGGCCGAAGGTGAACGGGTTGGCCTGTAGCGAAATCCGTCGCGGCAAGGGTCGAATTTTTTAAGGAAAGCTGCAATGTCGAATTTGAATGATCCCCTGGGGGCGCTCGCGGAGCTGGATACAGCCGCGGGGAAGGTGAGCTGGTTCAACCTGGCAAGGCTGGAGGAGCAGGGAGCCGGGGCGGTTTCCCGTCTTCCCTACTCGATCAAGGTTCTGCTGGAGGCCGCCCTGCGCCAATGCGATGGTTTCCAGGTGAGCCAGGAAGATGTGCTGAGCCTCGCCGGCTGGAGCGGGTCGGACCCCGGCAGCGGAGAGATCCCGTTCAAGCCCGCCCGCGTCGTCATGCAGGACTTCACCGGCGTGCCGGCCGTGGTCGATCTCGCGGCGCTTCGCAGCGCGACGGCGAGGCTGGGCGGCGACCCCAAAAAGATCAATCCGCTGATTCCCGTCGACCTGGTCATCGATCATTCGGTGCAGGTTGACGAATACGGCTCCCTCGCCTCCCTGCTGATCAACGCCGAGCGCGAATTCGAGCGCAATGGCGAACGCTACCAATTCCTGCGCTGGGGCGCTGACGCCTTCGACAATTTCCGCGTCGTTCCTCCCTCCACAGGTATCGTTCACCAGGTGAACCTGGAGTATCTCGCCAGCGTCGTGACCCTGAGTCATACAGGGGACACGGCGGTGGCGCTGCCTGACAGCGTTGTCGGAACCGACTCCCATACGACGATGATCAACGGCCTGGGCGTCCTCGGCTGGGGGGTGGGAGGAATCGAGGCGGAGGCCGCCATGCTCGGCCAGCCCATCTATATGCTGCCGCCGGAGGTGGTGGGCCTCAGGCTGAGCGGAGAGCTCCCCGGGGGAGCGACCGCGACCGACCTGGTCCTGACGGTTACCGAGTTGCTCCGTGGGCATGGAGTCGTGGCCAAATTCGTCGAGTTTTGCGGCCCGGGCCTCTCGAAGCTTAGCCTCGCCGACCGGGCGACGCTCGCCAACATGGCCCCGGAGTACGGCGCCACCATGGGCTTCTTCCCTGTCGATGACGAGACCCTCAACTACCTGCGCGCCACCGGCCGCTCTTCCCCGCTGATCGATCTCGTCGAGCGTTACTCGAAGGAGCAGGGCCTCTTCAGGAACGACGATTCAGCCGATCCCGAGTACAGCGACCTGCTTGAGCTCGACATGTCGGCGGTGGAGCCCTGCATCGCGGGTCCGAAGCGTCCGCAGGACCGGATCCTCCTCTCAGAGAGCAAGGAGCGCTTCCGCACGGTGCTCTCTGAAAGCTATGGAGTCGAGACCAACGGCTCCGCGGAGAAGATTCCGATCGACCTGGATGGAGCCGAATTCAGCATGACGCACGGCTCCGTGGTTATCGCCGCCATCACCAGCTGCACCAATACCTCCAACCCATCGGTCATGCTCGGGGCTGGCCTCCTGGCCCGCAACGCCCTGGCGAAGGGGCTGAAGGTCCCGGCCTACGTCAAGACCAGCATGGCTCCCGGCTCGCGGGTGGTCAGCCGCTATCTCGACGCCGCCGGCCTCACAGCCTCTCTCGACGCGCTCGGCTTCAACGTAGTCGGCTACGGTTGCACGACCTGTATCGGCAACAGCGGGCCGCTGTCGGCGGCCGTGACCGAGGCGATCGAGGAGAACGATCTCGTGGCGGCGGCTGTGCTCTCGGGAAACAGGAACTTCGAGGGCAGGGTGAACCCGCTGACGCGGACCAACTACCTGGCCTCGCCGCCGCTGGTCGTTGCCTACGCCATCGCTGGCACCATGGATATAGATCTCGCCGGAGAGCCCATCGGCGAGGACCCCGCCGGGCAGCCTGTCTACCTGCGGGACATCTGGCCCGGGCAGGACGAGATCCGGGATGTGTTGAAGGGGGCGCTCACCCCGGAGCTCTTCGAAGAGGAGTACAGCAACGTCTTTGATGGCAATGCGGAGTGGAACGCGATACCGGTCACCGGGGGGGAGATCTACGAGTGGAATTCCGAATCGAGCTACATTCGCGAGCCCAGCTTCTTTACCGACCTTACGCCCGAGATCCCCTCCATCAGGGGAATCAACGACGCTCGTGTTCTCGCCCTGCTCGGAGACTCCGTGACCACGGACCATATCTCTCCGGCCGGCGCTATTCCCTCCGACAGTCCAGCGGAGAGCTATCTCGAGGGGCTCGGGATCGAACGCAAGGACTTCAACTCCTTCGGTTCGCGTCGAGGCAACCACGAGGTGATGATCCGCGGTACGTTCGGGAACATCCGGCTTCGCAACCTGCTGGTGCCGGGTGTCGAGGGCGGCGTCACGGTCCATCATCCAAGCGGTGAGCAAATGTCGATTTTCGATAAGGCTGCTCGCTACCGGGAGGAGGAGACCGCGCTGGTGGTGCTGGCCGCCAAGGAATACGGCACCGGCAGCTCTCGCGATTGGGCCGCCAAGGGAACCTACCTGCTTGGAGTCAGGGCGGTAATCGCCGAGAGCTACGAGCGGATCCACCGCAGCAATCTCATAGGCATGGGCGTGCTGCCGCTGGAGTTCAGGCCCGGCGAGGGAGCCGCCTCCCTGGGTCTCGATGGGAGCGAGGTCTACAGCATCGAAGGGCTCGATGATTCTCTTCAGCCGCGCCAGGCGCTGACGGTGCGCGCCGTGGGAGAGGGCGGTGAGAAGACCTTCGAGACCCTGGTGCGGATCGATTCACCCGTCGAGGTGGACTACTATCGAAACGGCGGCATTCTCCACACCGTTCTGAGGGCGCTGCTGAAGGAATAAGGCCGCGTCGGCTTTCATGGATCATCACCAGGTTTTTAGAGAGCTGATCGAGCTGGAGTCGATCACCGGGAATGAAGAGCCGGTGGTCGCCTATCTCGAGAAACGCCTGGGAGAGCTGGGGCTGGATGTTCGCAGCGAGGAGGTCGCCCCGTGCCGGCGCAACCTGGTCGCGGGACCGGAAAACCCGGCGCTGATCTTCTGCACCCATACCGACACCGTACCCCCCTACGTGCCTCTTTCGGAGGACGAGGAGTTCATCTACGGTCGCGGCGCCTGCGACACCAAGGGAATCACGGCCTGTTTTCTTGCCGCCGGGGAGCGCCTGCTTGCCGAGGGGCTCGATGATTTCGGCTATCTCTTTGTGGTCGGGGAGGAGATTGACAATGTGGGAGCCATCGCCGCCAACAGGTCGGTCCGTTGTGGTCACCTGGTGGTGGGGGAACCTACCGAGAACCGGATCGCCCTCGGCCACATGGGGGCGCTGGGCGCTCGTGTGAGGGTCGAGGGCCGGGCCTGCCATTCGGCCTATCCCGAGGAGGGAGACAGTGCGATCCATCGCCTGCTCGGCTATCTGCAGAGGGTCCAGCGGACGGATTTTGGAAACAGCGAGCTTCTCGGCGCCGCCACCGTCAATATC
>JAKUSY010000283.1 GCA_022451445.1 Planctomycetota bacterium | reverse complement strand
CAGCAGCCGCCGACGATGTTGAGCAGTCCCTCGTTGGCGAGGCCGCCGAGGGCATCGCTGGTGTCGTCCGGGGTCTCGTCATAGCCGGTTTCGCTCAGGGGGTTGGGCAGCCCGGCGTTGGGATAGCAGCTCAGGTAGCAGTCGGCGATCCGGGAGAGCTCCCGGATATAGGGCCGCATCGCTCCGGCCCCGAGCGCGCAGTTGATTCCGACGCTCAGGGGCCTGGCGTGGCGAATGGAGTGCCAGCACGCCTCGGCGGTCTGTCCCGAGAGGGTCCGGCCCGAGGCGTCGGTGATGGTGATCGAGAGCATCACCGGCAGGCGGGAGCCGCGCTCCCGAAAGATTTCTTCGAAGGCGAAGATTGCGGCCTTCAGGTTGAGGGTGTCAAAGGTGGTCTCCGCCAGCAGGAGGTCGACGCCGCCCTCGATCAATCCCTCGGCCTGCTCCCTGTAGGCCTCGGCCAGCTGGTCGAAGGTGACCGCCCTGTAGGCCGGGTCATCGACGTCGGGAGACAGCGACGCGGTCCGGTTGGTCGGACCCAGCGCCCCGGCGACAAAACAGGATCGCCCAGGGTTTGCCCGCATGAAATCATCCACCGTCTCGCGGGCCAGTGTGGCCGCCGCGATGTTGAGCTCCCCGGCGAGGCCCCCGAGTCCGTAGTCGGCCTGGGAGATCGAGGTGCTGGAGAAGGTATTGGTCTCTATGATATCCGCCCCCGCCTCGAGGAAGGCTCGATGGATGTCTCCAATGAGCTCCGGCCGGCTCAGGCTGAGGAGGTCATTGTTGCCCTTGAGCTCCCGGGGGTGGTCCCTGAAGCGTTCTGCCCTGAAGTCTTCTTCGGTGAGCTCATGCGCCTGGATCATGGTGCCCATGGCGCCATCGAGCACGAGGATGCGCTCAGCGAGCGTAGTGCGAAGCTGTTCTTCTACATCCGGATTTTTCCCCGGGGAACCCATCGTGACGGTCTTTCTGGTCTGGATTAAAGCAGGGTAGTCTAACCCCGCGGCCAGATAAGTAAAGCAGGGCAGGCACTCGCTTGCACTCCTTCAAACTTCCGGCCGGCGTGGAATCCGACTCAGGACTCTTCGTCGAGGCCTCTGGCGCTCTGGTCCTCGGCGTCCTCGAGCCAGGCGACATCGGATTCGTCATCGCTGAAGCGCTTGATGCCGACCTCCTTGATCTTGGAATCGTCGACCTTGTCAAGCGGCGTATAGCGAGGGTGGTGGGAGTCCTTGTAGGGGTCGTTGGAGGCCGCGTTGTAGCAGCAGATCATCGCCCAGCGCGGGTTCTCCGAGCGGTTCTGGTCCGAGCGATGCAGGAGGTTGCAGTGGAAGAAACAGACATCGCCCGGTTCCATCTCGCAGTGAACGACCTCGCCACGCTCGATCGCCTCGTTGACGCGTTCCATGTCGGCTCCGGCCTGGTCGCCGGAGAGCACGTGGTCGATGCGTTCGAGCTTATGGGATGCCTTCAGGAATTGCATGCAGCCGTTTTCAGGCGTGGCGGCATCGACGGCCACCGTGGCGCTCACCAGGTGAGGCCAGAGACAGCCGTTCTGATACCAGTAGCCGTAGTCCTGGTGCCAGGTCCAGGCGCCGCCGACCCTGGGATCTTTCATGATCATCTTGGAGTGATAGTGGTAGACCTCTTCACCGAGGAGTTGCTCCGAGCCGTCCACGATTCGACGGCAGCGCGCGAACATGCCGTAGATTCCATCGCCGGGGTGATTCCACAAGGACATGCGCACCTTGCCGCCTTCGCCATCCTCCTTGCTGTAGGAGTGGGCCTCGAGCTCATGATCCGCTTTCGCCGCCCGCTTGAGTAGCCCCATCTCTTCGGCGTCAAACATCGACTCGACGATGAGATATCCATCGCGGTGGAACTGCTCGATCTGTTCAGGTGTCAGTGGTTCCGACGACATCGTTGCCTCCCGGGGAAGTCAGGTGTTTATTTCGCGGCCCAGGCCTTCAGGCCCTTCGAGTCCAGCACGCCCCAGTAGATCCGGATGTCTTCAAGGGCGCCGTTGAACTTCGTCGAGGCCGAGTAATCAGCGACCGGGGATTCAGCGTCGTTGCCGACATTCAGTCCATCGAAGGGCTTGCTCGGCAGCAGGTGTCCGGGGCCCTGGGCGGCTACTGAGCCGTTGACCAGCAACGTCAGCTTGCCGGTGGCCGCCAGGGTTCCCGCGATGTGGGTACGTTTTCCGATCTCGATTTTCTTGTCGCTGGTGATCTCTTTGAGCGTCCCGGCGCTTCGAACCGCGAAGCGGGCCTTGCCGCCGGCGAGGTAGAGGCTGTAGCCGGTCGAGCCGCCGCCGTGGGCGATCAGGACCCCGTCGCCGGACTCCGGCGTACACCAGGCGCCGACCGTCAGCGGCTTGGCCGAGGGGTCGAGATCCTTCGGCAGGGCGCCGCCGGGCTTCTCGAGGTGCAGGACCTTCTTCAGCTTGACCTGCCTGGCCTTGCGCTTGAGGGCCTTCGAGTTGTTCTTTGTCTTTTTTACCGATTTTTCGGGTTCATTGTCGGCGTAGAGCTTCTGCAGCCTGGTGAGCTCGCCCTCGAGATCTTTCTGTACCGAGGCGTATTCCTCTTTTCCGTGGACACTCATCAACTCATCGGGGTCCTTGCTGAGATCGAAGAGCTCCCACTCATTGATATTGTAGTAGCGGATGAGCTTATGGGTCCGGGTGCGCACCCCGTAGTGCCTGCGGACGCTGTGCGCCCCGGGGTATTCGAGGTAGTGGTAGTAGATGGAGTCGCGCCAGTCGGCGGGAGATTCGCCCCTGAACAGCGGCGCGAGGCTGCGGCCCTGCATGTCATCGGGAATGGCGATCCCGGCGACATCGAGGAAGGTCTCGGCGTAGTCGAGGTTCTGCACGAGGTGATGATTGGTGGAGCCCGGCTTGATGACTCCGGGCCAGCGCACGATCAGCGGCATGCGAAGGGACTCTTCGTACATCCAGCGCTTGTCGAACCAGCCGTGGTCGCCGAGGTAGAAGCCCTGGTCGGAGCTGTAGATGACGATGGTATTGCCGGCGAGGCCTTCATCGTCGAGGTAGCCGAGGACGCGGCCGATGTTGTCGTCCACCGCCGCGATGCAGCGCAGATAGTCCTTGATGTAGCGCTGGTATTTCCAGCGCACCAGGGCCTTGCCCTCCAGCTTTGCCTTCCTGAAGGCCTCGTTCTTCGGTCCGTAGGCCGCGTTCCAGGCGGCGAGCTGCTCCTTGGTCAGGCCGCGGGGCGTGGTGAGCTTCAGGTCGTTGGCGCTCAGATGGCGCTCAATCGTCATGGTCTGCGTCTTTGCCGCGCTGGTCCGATTTTCCCATTTGTCAAACAGCGTCGCCGGCTCCGGGATCGTTACATCGTCGTACATGTTGAGGTAGCCCGGCCCGGGCGCCCAGTTGCGGTGCGGCGCCTTGTGCTGGTACATGAGGACGAAGGGCTTTTCCTTGTCGCGCTTGTTCTTCAGGAAATCGAGCGCGATGTCGGTGACGATCTCGGTGGTATAGCCGGTGTACTTCTTGTTTCCCTGCGGTGTGCGCATCGGGGGGTTGTAATAGGGACCCTGGCCGATGAGCACCTCCCAGAAGTCAAAGCCGGTGGGCTCGGTCTTCAGGTGCCACTTGCCGACCATGGCGGTCTGGTAGCCGGCCTTGCGCATCAGCTTGGGAAAGGTCTGCTGAGAGCCATCGAAGGTGTTGCCGTTGGTCATGAAGCCGTTGAGGTGGCTGTGCTTACCGGTCAGGATCACGGCCCGGCTCGGCCCGCAGATCGAGTTGGTGCAGAAGCTGTTGTGAAAGATCATTCCCTCCCGCGCCAGCTTGTCCATATTGGGCGTCTTGTTGATCTTCGATCCATAGGCGCCGATGGCATGGGGGGCGTGGTCATCGGTGAAGATGAAGAGAATGTTCGGGCGTTTGTCGGCGGCCGGGAGCGCAGCTGAGAGCGTCAGCAGGAAGACCAGGGCGGGCAGGCAGAGCTTCATTCTGGAAAATCTGATCATGGACATGTCACTTTCGTTAGGTCGATAAAAAGGGTCGGACAGACGTCTTCCGGTCATTCGTACTTATTTCGGCTTGTCGTATTTATGCTTGTTGTGGCAGGCCTTGCAGTTGACCGCCTTGCCGAGGGTCGCCGTGCTGGCCTTGGGGTCGATGGCGATCTTCGCGGCGGCCGTGACCAGGTTCCCGGTGAGCCTGGTCCAGCTTGCCGCCTCGCCCTTCTTGGGCTTGTTTTCGTAGAGGGAGATGGCGTAGTCGAGGAATTGGATTTTTTCTTTCTCGGTTGCTTCGCCGCCGACGACCTTCTTTGCGAGGCCGCCCTTGAGGGCGTCTTTCATGATCTGCTTGATGGTGTATTTCGGCTTGGCCTGCCCATTGACGACGCTGAAGAGACCCAGCGTAAGAGCCGCCGTGGCGAGCGGGACGATGAGAATACTGGTGATGTACTTCATGAATCATCTCCGTGTTGTTGATGGCATGCCGGTGAAGCTGTTCTTCGCATGATGGATCGAACCCGGATGCTATTTGCAGGTCCGCCCTGATGTCAAGAACCGTACAGTGCGGCCCGGACTGTTCGTCTGCCGGCGCCGGATGTACAATCCGTCACGGGAAACGGGTTCCCGGTGGCCGCCTCGGGGGCCAGGGTCTTACTCTCTCGATTAAGGAGATCGCAGGATGGCTCGCGCCGCCAGTTCACTTTTTTGCGTCCTCTTCCTGGCGGGCTGCTCACCGCTCCACGTGGCCAGGCCGCTGACGAAGCCGGGTGAATTCACCCCCGGTATCGAGGGGCCGGCCTGCGGGCGGGATGGATCGATCTATGCCGTCAATTATGGCGCCCAGGGTCCGGTTGGCCGGGTGTGTCCTTCGGGCG
>JAKUSY010000282.1 GCA_022451445.1 Planctomycetota bacterium | reverse complement strand
CCTGGACGAGAACAGTAAAAAACCATACAGGATCAAAATGAGAAAACAATAGCCGCCAAAGCGACTATATTTTAGCCATTTTGTTTCAACTGGTCCTGGTGAGGGATTAAAATAGGAATCCTCGCCTTTTTAAGGACCTCTTGACCCAGATGTCTGAAATAGACTTCCACCATCCGCGTTACAGGCTCCTGAAGCCCCTGGGCAGAGGCGGTATGGGTACTGTCTGGGAGGCCACAGATCTCGAATCCGGCGACTCGGTAGCCATCAAGCTGCTCGAAGGTGACAGCCGGGCTGACCGCCGCCTGTTCGAAAGTGAGATTAGAACCCTGGGGCTCCTGCAACATGAGAACATTGTACGCCTGGTGGACGCCGGAAGCCTGGACAACAGGCTCTATCTCACAATGGAATACCTGCGGGGGCGCCCGCTCTCAGACCTGCTCGAAGAACCCGGACCCACGGACGAGGGGATGATCGAGTGGCTGCTCGGGCTCACGCTCCAGGTTCTCTCGGCTCTTGAATACATCCACGATCGCGGAATCATCCACGGCGACCTCAAGCCCTCGAACATCATGGTGCTCGATTCCAACGAAAATCGGGAACGGGAAAACGACGGTCCGGGCCTCCACTCGCTCGAGGAAGCTCCTGTGATCAAGCTGATGGATTTCGGACTGGCGCGGGGAAGCAGCCGGCTGAGGTTGAGCTCCCTGGCGGAGCTCTCCCGCGGCCATGGCGGAGCAGAGGGCGGCGGAACCCCCCTCTACATGTCACCTGAACAGCTCGCCTCGAATACGGTAACGGAGCGCTCCGATCTCTATTCCCTCGGCGCCATGCTCTACCATCTCATCACCCGGCGCCCCCCCTTTGATAGCCAGGCCGCTGCGCTGACACGCAAGCCGGCCCCACCCCCCCCCGACCAGCTGAACACCGCCTGCGGCGGCGAGCTGGGGCGGATGCTGCTCTCCTTCATCGATGATGCCCCGCACCAACGCCCGGCAACGGCTGGAGAGGCCGCCGGGATGCTGCGAGAGGCGACCTCTCTCGCCAACCGAAAACCGGAACGGACACCGCGACTCATGCGTCCTGTCTTCGTCGGCCGCGAGCGAGAACGCGGCATCAACATCGAGGAGTTCACGAAGGCGCGCGAAGACGCGCCCCTTCGAGCTCTCCGGCTGACAGGAGCGGGCGGGAGCGGAAAGTCGTGGCTCCTGCATTCCAGCGGACTGAAGACCCGGGCCGAATTCGATCTTGGCGGCAGGATCCTGTCAACCTCCTTCAGACAGGACGCCCGGGGTGCCGGGGGCCTTGGGCAGATCCTGCTCCAGGACCCGAAAACCGAATACAGCGCGGCGTTCATGAGACGCTTTGGCCCGGCCTCGTTGCCGGACGAAGCCAGTCTCGACGGCCCGGGAGCGCCAGGCGGTGACGGCTCCAACGATAAGGTGATCGCCGAAGCCGTCGAGACGCTCCGCTCCATGGCGGCGCGGCAGCCCCTGATGGTGATGCTCGAAGACATCCAATACGCCACGGAGGCGGATATCGACCTGCTGGAACGACTGGCGGCAGCCCTCAGCGACTCGCCCATTCTCCTGCTGCTGAGCTACCGGAACGAAGACAACAGCCCGGGCTCCCTGGTAGAGCGAATCAGCGGACAGCTCGACCGCATGGGCCAGCCGCCGCCGCTGCACCTCGGGGGACTGGACGATAACGCCCTGCGGGAATACGCGGAGTCGGTGCTCAGCCCCAGGCTGCCGGCGGCGCCCGGGCTCCTGGAGACGCTTTCGGGAAGCTCGGGCGAAAGCCCGCTGGCCCTTCACAGGACACTGAGCCGCCTGGTCTCCGAGGGCTCCCTGGTTCGTGAAGGCGATCACTGGAATCACGTGACAGAGCCGGGAGACGCGAAACCCGCGCTGGAGGAGGCCCGGCTGATCGATTCTCTCAGCCCCATCCAGCAGCGTACGCTGATGGCTGCCGGGCTGATCGCGGAAACGTTTGACGAAGCCCTGCTCGGCTGCCTTCTCGAGGATGATCCCGAGGCCGGCTCGATTCCCGCCGCGACCGCCGCCCTGGTCTCCAACGGCCTGCTGCTGGAGGGACCCGACGGGTTTCGCCTGGCGCCCGGGCTCGGGCTCGGAGAGCTGCTCTCTTCAGCCTCTCCGGGACGGGTGAGGGAGCTGCACGAACGTACAGCCGAGCTGCTGGAAGAGAACCCACACCCCGGCTCCGGTCTCCACCTGAGAATAGCCGGGCACCTCGAGCTGGCGGAAAACAGACCCCGGGCCTTTACCCACTTCCTCGAGGCCGCCAGGCATGGCGCGAAAGATTATTCAAACCAGCTGAGCCTGGAGGCCTACAGCAGGGCCCTGGAGCTCGCGCCGGAAGGAAAACGGCCCGGGATTCTCCGCGAGCTCGGCGAGCTGCAGCTGCGGTGCGGAAGGATGCAGGACGCCCTCGACTGCCTCCTGGAGGTCGAAAAACTCGGCGACTCCCGTGGGCAGCCCGAACTCTGGAACGGCATCGCCCGAGTGCTCCATCGCCAGGGCAGGCTCGATGAGGCCGAAGAGTACTTCAGGCGCTGCCTGGACCTCGCGGAAAAAGACACCTCCGTGATGGCGAAAACCTGTCACGGTCTTGCCGGGCTGTTCTTTGACCGCCGTGACCTGGGCAGGGCCCGGGATTATTTCCAGCGGAGCCTCGACCTCCATGGCGAGGCGGCGGAGCCCCGGGAGCTCGTTCCCCTGCACCTCGGCCTCGCCCTCATCGAGAGGCTCGAGAACAATCCCGGGCGCTGTATCTCCAGGTTCAAAGAAGCCCTGGAGCTCGCCCGGCAAGCCGGCGACCTCCTCGACATCGCCAGGATCCAGGGCAACCTGGCAAACACCCACCGGGTCCTGGGAGAAACATCAGTCGCCCTCGAATACCTCGAGGAATCCACCAGGATCAGGAAGCTGACAGGAGACCGGCAGGGGCTCGCTGTCTGCCTCAACAGCCTGGCCCGCATCCAGAGCCACCGTGGAGAGTTCCAGGCCGCCCTCGAGACGACCGAAAACGCGCTCCATACCTTCGAGAATGTCGGAGACCGCAAGGGGATCGCTATCGCTCTCTGCAACCTCGGCGAGCTCCTGCTGTTGCGCGGCCGTACGGAGGATGCGAGAGAGATGCTGGAAGAATGCGCCGCGCTGGACCGAAAGAATGAGGGAGAGCCGCTGGCCTGCAACATATTGTGCAATCTCGCGCGGGTGCAACTGGCAATCTGTGAGCATCAAAAGGCCGAGGACCTTTTCCGGGAGTGCCTCAGAAAGCTGCCCCCCGGCCAGCGGCAGGATATCAGGACCGCCGCTCTCGCCGGTCTCGCCGAGATCTTTCTGCAGAGAGAGATGCTGGAGGCGGCTGAAGATGCCCTCCGGGAAGCCGGAGGATTCTCCGCAATCGATGCCGACGTGGAAAACGCGGTGGAGCTGCGGGCTCTTCGAATGCGCCTGTGCAGGAAACGGGGCGACATCGAGGAGGCCATCGGACTGGGTACGGAACCCGGCGGTCCCGAGACCGGGCGCTACGGGGCGGCGCGCGTAGCGCTCGAGCTGGGGACCGCCTACCGGGAGCTGGGACCCGACTGGGCGGACAAGACGGAGAAGTACCTCGAGAGATCGCTGAAAGAATTCGAGAGCATGGGCTGTCCCGTCGAGGCATCCGAAGCCCTTGGAGAGCTGTCGATCTACTGGTACCTGACGGGAGAAGAAGAAGAAGCCGGAGAGCACCTGGGAAGAGGCGAAACCATCCTCGACTCCGGACAATTGGGAGCGAGACGCTCCCGCTTCACGGAAAGATTCAAGACGAGGTAAAAATGAGTAAAACGGCCTACAGGCGCAAGGCGATCCTGTCTCGCATTCACAATGCCCTGAACGCCTTCTACCTGCTCCAGAAAATTGACTGGGAGTACGACATCGCCGAGGGTCTCAAGAAGATCCTGGGACTCGCACTCGAGGAAATCGAGCTCGATGGCGACAAGGACATCGAGCGTGCGTTGATCATCGTGCAGAACCCTTATGGAGAAGACCTCGAGGTCAAGGCCGGCTGGAAAACGCGGGGAGCGGACCTCAGCTTCAGCCATACGGTCGTCCAGGAGACCTTTGAGCGCGGCCAGGCCATACTCTGCGAAAACGCCAAGGATGACCCGCGCTTCATGAACGCCGAGAGCCTGAAGCAGCTCGAGACGCTGTCGCTCATCGCCGTGCCTATGCAATCAGAAGACCGCGTGGTCGGGGTGTTCTACGTCGAGAGCGAATCCGCGGGGAACGTATTCAACTCTGACGACCTCGAATTCCTGCAGGAGTTCGCCCAGACCATCACCCCGTACGTGAAGTTCGGACTCACCCACCAGGGCCACGTCCAGGAGATCCGCAAGCTCAAGGAGGCGGTCAGTGGACGCTACGATATGGGCAACATCATCGGCAAGAGCGAGGCGATAACAGACGTCTTCGAGCTTGTTCGAATCGCGGCCGAGGTCGATCGCACAGTGCTGATTACCGGAGAATCGGGCTCGGGGAAGGAGCTGATAGCCAACGCCATCCATCACAACGGTCACCGCAAGACCTCCCCCTTCATCGTCGTCGATTGCTCGGGACTCTCCGAGCATCTCTTAGAGAGTGAGCTCTTCGGACACGTCAAGGGAGCCTTCACCGGAGCGGGCAACGACAAGATGGGCGCCTTCGAAGAAGCTGACGGCGGCACGATCTTCCTCGATGAGATCAAGGACGCCTCCAAGAGCCTGCAGCAAAAGCTGCGCAGGGTGCTGCAGGAGGGAGAGATCCGGCGGGTGGGAGAAAATACCGTGTGCAAGGTCGATGTCAGGATCATCTGCGCGACCAACGAAGATCTAA
>JAKUSY010000281.1 GCA_022451445.1 Planctomycetota bacterium | reverse complement strand
GTCTTTTCACGCGGAGAGATCATCGTCAAGGTAAAGGAGCCGCTCGAGGAGGAGTACGACCTCCTGGCCCCCGGGCAGATTGTCTTCACCTTCTTTCATTTTGCCGCCTCGCGTGAATTGCTCGATGCCATGCTCGAGCGGGAGATTACCTGCATAGCCTATGAGACGATTCGTGATCGGGCAGGGCACCTGCCGATCCTCACCCCGATGAGCGAGGTGGCGGGAAGAATGGCCGTATTCGAGGGCTCGAGGCATCTCGAGAGTCATTCCGGCGGCCGCGGCGTTCTCGTTTCCGGGGTGCCTGGCGTCGAGCCCGCCAAGATAGTGATTCTCGGCGGCGGCGTCGTCGGTCTCAACGCGGCCAAGATCGCCGCCGGGACCGGAGCCCAGGTAACGATCTTCGATGTATCCCACGACCGCCTGCGATATCTCGACGACATCCTGCCGGCCAACGTCACGACCCTCTATTCAAATCCCCTGCTGGTGCGCAAGAAGGTGCGCCAGGCGGACCTGGTGATCGGGGCGGTCCTGGTCGCCGGGGCGAAGGCTCCCGTCCTGGTAAGGCGGGAAGACGTGAAGTTGATGAAGGACGCCTCCGTTCTCATCGATGTGGCCGTCGACCAGGGGGGCTGCATCGAGACCTGCCGTCCGACCACGCACAGTGAGCCGACCTACGTTGAGGAGGGAGTTCTCCATTACTGTGTCGCCAACATGCCGGGCGCCGTAGCCCGGACCTCGACCTTCGCACTGACGAATGTTACCCTGCCGTACCTTGAGGTGCTGGCCAGGGAGGGAATCGCCGGCTTTCTCGGCTGCGGAGAGCACGTTGCCGCCGGGTTGAACGCGCATGCGGGCCGGGTTTACCACGAGGGTGTCGCCAGCAGTTTTAAGCTGCCGCTGGAGTCGATGGAGTCACTGCTGAGTGAAAGCGGGTAGAATAAGGTCCCGGTTTTTTTCCGGGGGAATTTGGGAGAAGAGCCTGCGAGATGGGAATAAAGGCACCTCTGGATCTGGATGCCATCTATCGGCCGATCGAGGCCGAGATGGAACGGCTGGATGAGTTCCTGCGCGGGGAATTCCAGGCCAGCGAACCGTTTATCCACGAGATTCTCGATCATGTCGCCGGTTTCGGCGGCAAGCGGCTTCGTCCGGCCCTGCTTTTTCTCTGCGCCCGGCTGGTTGGCGGCGAGGTGGACGAGGAATCCGTGCGCATCGGCGGCGTTATCGAGATGGTTCACACCGCGACGCTCGTGCACGATGACCTCCTCGATGGGGCGGCGATGCGTCGGCGGGTGGATACGGTTCACGAGCGCTGGGGTGAGCGTCCCTCGATCCTGATCGGGGATTTCATCTATTCGAGGGCCTTTCAGCTCTCGACCTCCGTGCCCGGCGTGGCCGAGGCTCTCTCGGAAGCCACCAATAAGATCTGCGCGGGGGAGCTGCTCCAGATCGGCAGCCGCTTCAAGAGCGATCTCAGCGAGGAGGCCTATTTCGAGATTATCGAGAAGAAGACGGCCGTGCTTCATTCCCTGGCGTGTGAGCTCGGAGGCGTTTTTTCCGGGCTCGATGCCGCCAGGTCCAGGGCGCTCGGCGGGGTAGGGATGGACCTCGGGATGGCCTTCCAGGTGGTCGATGACTGCCTGGACTACGCCGGTGAGGAGAATGTCGTCGGCAAGAGTCTCGGCACGGATCTGCGCCAGGGAAAGCTCACCCTGCCGCTGATCTACCTGCGCGACAGCCTCGATGAGGCCGACTCGAGGTGGCTGCAGACCGCCCTGTCGGCTCCGATGGAAGAGGCGGTTGAGGCGCGGATTCACGAAATGGTTCGAAACGGCGGTGTCCTGGTTCGTTCGTTCGAGCGCGCCCAGGCCTTTGTGCAGAGCGCCAGGGACACCCTCGATGGGATCTGCGCGCTCGATGACGTGGAGGTCTGTGGCCCGGTGCGCCAGAGCCTCGAGCTCGCCGCGGAGTTCGTCATCAGCAGGGAGCTCTGAGGGTTCAGTCCGCCGTCGCCTCCTCTATTCTTCGAGCTTCCAGTCCCCGCTGCGGCCGCCGCTTTTCTCCAGCAGGCGGATCTCCTCGATCACCATGCCCCGGTCGCAGGCTTTGCACATATCGTAGATGGTCAGCGCCGCTGTCGAGGCGGCCATCAGGGCCTCCATCTCGACTCCTGTCCGCGCGGTTACCGCGGCGCTCGCCTCGATGAGGAGCAGGGCTCCGTCTTCGCCGTCCGCGGCGGGATGTTCCCAGCCGAAGACGATCTCGACGTGATCGAGGGGCAGGGGATGGCAGAGGGGAATCAGCTCGCTGGTTCGTTTGGCGGCCTGGATGCCCGCGAGCCTGGCGGTCGAGAGGACAGCGCCCTTGGGATTGGTGTCGCCGGTGATCTGCTCCCGGGTCGCCGGGCTCATGCGGATGCGGGCGCCGGCCTTCGCCACACGCCGGGTGGCCTCCTTGTCGCCGACATCGACCATCCGGGCTTCTCCGGCTGAGTCGAGGTGGGTGAGTTTTTCCGGTTTCATGGGTTCATCCTTGCCCCGAGACCTCCGGGAGTCAAGCGGCAGGCGGTACCGGGCTCCCAAACCTCTTCCCGTTCCCGGGCTCCGGTGCTTGACCCCCTGCGCAGAGAAACTACAATCTTGTCGCGAGGAAACGGGTTTATCCACTCTGTTCGAAGGTTCCGGGAGCTGATGTCCAATATCCAGAAACTGCCGGCGGATGTAGTCAACCGGATCGCCGCGGGCGAGGTGATCGAGAGGCCGGCCAGTGTCGTCAAGGAGCTCGTTGAAAATTCAATCGACGCCGACGCCACCGAGATCCTCATCGATCTCGAAGATGGCGGCTGCAAGCGGCTGACGGTTCGCGACAACGGCTGCGGGATGGACGCGTCGGATCTCCAGATGGCCTTCGAGAGCCATTCCACCAGCAAGCTTGATGCGGAGGGCTTCCGCGAGGGGCTCTTTGGCGTCGGCACCCTCGGCTTTCGCGGCGAGGCTCTTCCGAGCATCGGCTCCGTTGCCGAGGTCGAGGCGATCTCCCGTACGTCCCAGGCAGAGCACGCCTACCGCTACCGCCTCGATGGTCAGCCGCCCGAGCCCGCGGCCGGGGAGCAGGGAACGGTCCTGGAGGTCAGGAATCTCTTCTCCAAGCTTCCGGCGCGCCGGAAGTTCCTTCGCCGGCCGGCTACAGAGCTGTCCCATATCATCCAGCAGGTGACGCGGATAGCCCTGGCCTATCCGGGCATCTCCTTCCTGGTTACCAATATGGGCAAGCGCTCCCTCGATCTGGCCGCCTGCGACTCCCTGCGCGAGCGCCTCGGGCAGATTCTCGGCAGCGACAAGCTCGGTGAGCTCATCGATGTGAGCCATCGCGGTGACGAGAGCTCGCCCCATCTCCACGGCTTCGTCAGCTCTCCTTCGCTTCGAAGAGGAGACACCCGGATGCAGAACTTCTTTGTCAATGGCAGGTGGGTCCGCGACCGGCTCTTTACCGCCGCGCTTCGCGCCGCCTACAAGGGCTACCTGATCCCCGGAAAGCACCCGCTGGCCTATCTCTTCTTCGAATTTCCGGCCGAGGCCGTCGACGTGAACGTTCATCCGACCAAGTCCGAGGTCCGCTTTCGGAATCCCGGGATGATGTACCCGCTGATCTACAACGTGGTCAGCCGGGCGCTGGAGCCTGAAGATCGCGAAGTGGCCGCCGTCGAGACCGGCGGCGAAGAAGAAAAGGCGGGGGTCGAGCAGGCGGCGCTGGATTTCCTGGCCAATCCACCCCCGGCGGCGAGGAGGAAGGCGGCATCCGGCTCGGGTGGAGGCTCGCCCGGAGGCGACGGCGCCCGCTGGAGCGCGGCAAGAGACTCGCGGGAGCTCGTGCGGGAGCCTGCGGAGCGCCGGGAGGGAGACCTGGAGCCTGCCGGCAGGGCCTTCCAGATACTCGATTCCTACATCCTGGTGGAGGAGGAAGATGGGATCCTCCTGATCGATCAGCTTGCACTGCACGAAAAGATACTCTTTGAGGGAATTTACCGGCAATTGCTCGAGGGGGAGGTCGTCCAGCAAAAGCTGATGGTTCCCGAGATCCTGTCGCTCGAGGCCCACCAGGTGCCCCTGCTGGAAGACGGCTGCCGGCTGCTGAGCGCCTGCGGCTATGAGGCCGAGCCTTTCGGGGATGTGGAGGTGGCGATCAGGGCTGTCCCGGAGCTGTTCGAGGGCAAGGGACGCAGGAGCAAGACGGCCGAGATCTGTGCCGAGGTGTTTCGCTGGCTCGAGCGCGAAGGCGACAGATACCTGCGTGGCGATGAGACTCCGGAGGTCCTCGAGGAGAGGCTGCGGGCCCTCGCCAGCATGATGGCCTGCAAGCGGGCGGTCAAGGCGGGCGCCCGCCTGAGTCCCGGGGAGATCGACAGCCTCCTCGTTCACTCGGAGCTCGCCCGGGACCCGAGGAATTGTCCTCACGGCCGTCCGACGATGGTCCGGCTCAGCCGCCGCGAGCTCGACAGCAGCTTCGACAGGAAATAGGGCATTGGGCAGTCATGAGCCAGAACAACAACCCGCCGATTTTTGAGCGCTTCGAGCTCGACAGCGGGGTGTCCCTGTCAGTGAACTCCAACAGGAAGCTGAAGAACATCATCGTCAAGGTGTTCGTGATGGCCGATCTCGATGAGGGCTATACCAGCCGCTCGCTGGTGCCGATGGTCCTGCGCCGGGGTACGACCCGGCTGCCGGATATGCAGGCGCTTCGAAGGTACCGGGAGAGCCTCTACGGCTGCGCCCTCAGCTCGTCGGTCATCAAGGTCGGGGAGTGGCAGGTGGTGGTTTTCTCGCTCGATATCGTCAACGAGGCTTTTCTGCCGGGCGTGGAGAGCTTGCTGGAGAAGGGGCTGGAC
>JAKUSY010000280.1 GCA_022451445.1 Planctomycetota bacterium | reverse complement strand
GCCGTTTAGCTGCGTAACAGTAACCAGCCCCCTGCCTTAGACCTACCCGCCGGTGCGATGGTATACCGCGCTTGCGAACTCCAGGAGCAGCCCCCTGGGCGTCTTGTCTTTCCCCTTCGCCGGGACAGTCCGATCTCCCTCGTAGATCGGAATATCAATCGCCCCATTCTTCAGCTCGAGGCTGTCCAACTCGTCAATCCGAGCGCCATCCTTGAGGTCCCCCGGAGGCAACTCGGCTCGAAGTGTGAAATTTCGCCGCCCCAGCTTGACGTTCCAGAAATCAAAATCCAGGTAGTTCTTGTAGGCCCCGTCTTCGGTGACATTGCGGCTGACTCGGAGACCGACCTGCCCCTCAGCTGGATCCCCGAACCAATGCTTGAATTCACCCGTGGCGACGATAAAAAGCCCCAGCATGCTCAGAAAAACCACGACGAAGAATGCGGCTGCTTTCACGAGAACTTCTCCAGAACTGACTTTAAAAAGCCCCGGGCCTCCAGGACCAGCTCGGCGACCTCCCGCACGGCTCCCTGGCCTCCATCGGCGCTCGTCACATATTCAGCCCGTTTCCTGACCTCCGCATGAGCGTTGGCCACCGCCACCGGAAAACCGACAAGGCCAAGGCAGGGGAGGTCGTTGACATCATCCCCAATGTAACAGACCTGGTCCGGCTCCAGCTCCTGGCCGCGGATAAGGTCTTCAAGATGCTCCTTCTTTCTGCTGATCCCGGTCTGGCAAAGCCTGATCCCGAGGCCGCGCGCCCGATGGTCGACGGCGGGACAGCGGCGCGCCGACAACAGAGCCACCTCGATACCGGCATCCATCAGCAGCCGGATGCCCATCCCATCAACGACCGAGAAATTCTTGAACTCTTCGCCCCGGTCATTAATTCCGATAACTCCGTCCGTCAGGGTCCCGTCCACATCGCAAACGACAAAATGAACGTTGTCTGCCGACATACAACCTTCCGGCAAAGTGTGCTGGCATCTTCACTTCCGAGGCTGCCCGCAAAGGCCGGACAGTCCGGTGCATTCCCATAATCCACCGCAAGGGGATTGTAGGGGCCTCAACAGGATTGGCAAGGAAATAGGACGTTAGAGCCCTTTCGCACCCTCGAGCAAATTGTCGAGAACCGCCGGATCGGCGAGAGTTGTCGTATCGCCGAGATCGTCGATGTTTCCCTCTCCTATCTTCCTCAAGATACGCCTCATGATCTTGCCGCTTCGGGTCTTCGGCAGACCCGGCGCAAATTGGAGACGGTCGGGTGTGGCGATGGGACCAATCTGCTCACGCCCATGCCGCACCAGCTCCGCCTTGAGTTCGTCATCCGGCTCAATACCGCTGGCCAGGGTCACGAAGGCATAGATTCCCTGCCCCTTGATCTCGTGCGGCATCCCGACGACCGCCGCCTCGGCAACATCCCGATGGGCCACCAGAGCGCTTTCTATCTCGGCGGTTCCCATGTTGTGGCCGGAGACGATGATAACGTCATCGACGCGGCCAGTGATCCAGTAGTACCCGTCCTCGTCTCTGCGACAACCATCGCCGGTGAAATACTTGCCGGGGAATTGCGAAAAATAGACCTTCTTGAACCGTTCATGATCGCCATAGACCGTTCTCATTATCGACGGCCAGGGATGGCGAATGCAGAGATTGCCGCTGGCCGCGCCCTCAAGTTCTTTTCCTTCATCATCCACCAGAACCGGCTGTACACCGAAGAACGGCAGGGTGGCGGAACCCGGCTTGGTTTCGATCGCCCCGGGCACGGGGGTAATCAGAATGCCGCCCGTCTCAGTCTGCCACCAGGTGTCGACAATAGGACACCGTCCCTTGCCCACGTTTTTATGGTACCAGCGCCAGGCCTCAGGGTTGATCGGCTCGCCGACCGTTCCCAGGAGTCGAAGAGAGGGCATCTCATGGGAAGCCGTCCACTCGGTGCCCTCGCGCATGAGAGCCCGGATCGCCGTGGGGGCGGTATAAAAAATGTTTACATCATACTTCTCGACGACATCCCAGAAGCGGCCGTGGTCGGGATAGTTGGGGATCCCCTCGAACATGAGGGTGGTCGCGCCGTTGGCAAGGGGCCCGTAGACGATATAGCTGTGCCCCGTGATCCAGCCGATGTCCGCGGTACACCAGTAAATATCTCCCGGATGGTAATCGAAGACGATCTCGTGCGTGAGAGACGTATAGAGCAGGTAGCCCGCCGTGGAGTGCAGGACCCCCTTAGGCTTCCCAGTGCTTCCGGAGGTGTAGAGTATGAACAGGGGGTCCTCTGCCTCCATGACCTCGGGCTCACAATTGCCGCCCTGATCCGCAACGAGGTCGTGCCACCACAGGTCCCGGCCGTGCGTCATAACGACCTCTTTCGAGGTGCGCTCAACAACGATGCAATTGCGCACGCATTCAAGCCCCTCAACCGCCTCATCGGTAATTCCCTTCAAGGGGATTGTCTTGCTGCCGCGCAACCCTTCATTGGCGGTGACAACGACGCTGCAGGAAGAATCAAGGATCCTGGCACGCAGGGAATCGGCGCTGAAGCCGCCGAAAACAACGCTGTGAACAGCGCCGATGCGAGCGCAGGCCAGCAACGAGACGGCGAGCTCAATCACCATCGGCAGGTAGATGCACACCCGATCGCCCTTTTTGACGCCGATGGAGCGCAGGCCCGAGGCAAAACGACAGACCTCGGCGTGAAGCTCCCGGTAGGTCAGGCTTTTGGATTCGGAGGGGTCGTTTCCTTCCCAGATAATCGCCACATCCTCGCCTCGCCCGGCTTCAATATGCCGATCCAGGCAATTCACCGAGGCGTTCAGTTGTCCCCCCTCGAACCAGCTGATCGAAGGCTCCGCAAAATCCCACTCGCAGACCTTGTCCCAGGGCTTGATCCAGTCGAGTCGTTCAGCCTTCTCAGCCCAGAAGGTCTCGGGGGCCTCAATGCTGCGCTGGTATTCCCGACTGTACCGCTCAAAGCTGCCGAAGTGAGCACGCTCGCTGAAGGCCGTCGGCGGCGGGTATTTTGGATCCTGTCCCTCAGACATCGTATTCTCTCCCGGGGTTGTTCATTGGCATAACGGTCCAGAGAATATAACCCATTTCCCCCGCGGGATGGGAGAGCCCGGACAAGGGCAGAGAGGAAGGATGTGCTAAACTCGTGACGACATGACCATCTACGCAGCAAGCTTGAGCGCCCGGGAGGCCGATGATGCCCGCAAGACAGCCAGCGCTATTCTCGATGAGGGGTTTGAGGGCCTGGTGCTCGAGGCGCCCCTTCACCACGATGCCTGGAACGCTCTGCGCGAGCTGCTGCCGAGAAATTCGGTGAAGGCGATACGCCTCTTTCTGCCCTATCCCCGCGCCCTGCGACCGGGAGCGCCTTCTCCATTCGTTGCCGCGGCGGGAGGCCGAGAAGAACGCCGTGCCGCTCTTGCCCAAGCACAAAAGTCGCTGGAGGCGGCTGATCGGCTGGAGGCGCCCCTGGTCCTCCTCCCGATGACCCGCCTCGACATTCCAGGCCTCTCGCCGGATTACATGGCGCCGACCGACTCGATAGAAGGCGAAACACTGCGCCTGAGGTCAACCGATGGAGAGGTGCGTACGCGAATGGATTCTCTCCTGCTGCTCCTTTCGTTTCTGCTGGAGCGCGCCGAGCGCTACGCCACGACCATCTGCCTTACGCCCGGCAATCGTTCCGGCGAGCTGCCGTTGACGCCTGAGACCCTGACCTGCCTGGAAGAATTCGAGGGCGCCCCGCTAGGGCTCTGGCTGGACACCTGCCGCCTGCCGGGGGAATTCCTGCGGGTACCATGCATCGCGGACACAGCCGGCCTGGTATCGGGGCTCGAACTGTTCGACAAGGTGAAGGGCGCCTCGGTAAGCGATGAGACGCCCGGGGGAATGCCCTGCAGCCCGGGGGAGGGCGCCGTCCCGTGGGCCCTGATCGCCAGCAGCCTGCGGAGCCTGCCGCTATGGTGCGTAAACACACCCGCCGGCGACGGCCTTGCCGAAGGGTTGCGCTTTCTAGGGGGCCTCGATGGAGAAAGGGAGGCACCGGGAGAGCTTCTTGATGGATGAGGAGCCGGCTGGAACCAGCTCGCCTACGGCAACGCGGCGAGGATCGCCCGGGCCCGCTCTCGCCGCTTTTCATCCGGCTCGGTCTCGATGAAGAGCCCGAAGAACTTCCGGCTCTTCTCAAGGCGCCTGGCATGAAAATGAGCGTAGCCCAGGTTGAAATACGCCTCGGCGGAGATCTCCTGCGCAGGATGCGTAGCGACATGATGTTCCAGTACCCTGGCCGCCTTTTCCACCTGCCCACCCGCGATCAGGCCCTCTCCCAGCTTCTGCTCCAGGCTCGAGTCAAACCTCGCCGAGTTGTCCTCGTCGATGCACCGAGCGTAGGTTGTGTAGGCCGTATCGAACTCCCTATCTTTCAGAAATGCCTCGATGGTGTCTTCATCCGACTCCTCCCCCGATGCACCAGCCATACTGAGAGCATCTTCTTCAACAACCAGGGCATAGTCCTGGTCCGTCTCGACCTCTTCGCCTCCCACGGAACCGGACAGGCGTGCGTTTACATCGGCAGCGCTGATCCGCGTGCTCGAATATCCACCCGTACCCTCCTCAGCCTGGCCGCCTGAATCTGCTCCGTCCGCCTCCATCGGCTGAAGAAAAGCCCCTGCGGATACCTCTTGTCGCCGCCTGCCGGCAAGCAGAAACCAGCTGAGCCCGAGAACGGCGGCACCTATAGGAACCGCGATCATCCACAACCGATTCTCCCGGATCCAGCCGGCCAGGCAGGGAGACTGGATTGTTTTCGGTCCTCCGGCCTCCTCGGCCGCAGGCTCTTTCTTACCGGTACCCGTGGAGGCCTGTCCGACTTTGGAAGAACCTGCCACCCGGCTCCCG